>CAJXHW010000400.1 GCA_913054565.1 uncultured Kordia sp.
CTAATTAATTAAACTCATAAAGTAATGATCACATTAACTAAGGGAGAAGAGAAGATAATGAAGATTCTCTGGGATATTAAAAAAGGTTTTATCAAAGATATAATTGAACAGTATCCTGACCCAAAGCCTCTTTATAATTCAGTATCAACGATTGTTAGAGTGTTAGTCCAAAAGGAGATCGTAGGCTATAAAGCGTATGGAAATTCACACCAATATTATCCATTGATCAGTAAAGAAGAATATAGTAAAGGGCAAATGAAGCGCTTAGTGACCGATTATTACAATAATTCACTTTCTCAAGTCGTCAATTTTTTTACTGAAAGTAAAAAACTAGATGAAAAGGAATTAGATGAAGCAATGAGAATGTTAGCAGAACTAAAAGCTAAGAAGAAATGATCAAGTTTATCATATATCTATTTGAATCTAGTGTAATATTAGCTGTATTATACATACTATATATTGCTCTGATGAAGAAGGAGACTTTCTTTAATCTTAATCGGTTTTTCCTCTTAGGAATAGTCGTTTTTTCATTGCTATTACCTTTAGTTAGTTTTGATTTTAATCAAGGTAAAATAGCCGTTATAGATAATTCTATTGAAGAATTTAGCAACTTTAGAGCTTCTTATTATGAAACTGCGGAAAGATGGGATTATCAAGCTTCTAAAGTTCCGATTTCATTAGATACTGATACTTCTAAAGTGATAGCATCAGCTCCTATTGATTGGATCAACATTTTATTGAAGTTTGTAATTAGCATATATATCATTGGAGTTTTATTCTGCTTATCTAAATTGTTTTGGACTTTTAGAAAGCTTCGGAAAATGATTTTGATGAATTCACACACACAAATTGATGGAATACATGTTGTGAGGGTTTCACAACCAATTGCGCCATTTTCATTTTTAAAATACGCTTTTATTCATGAAGGAATTACTGATACGTTAGAACTTGATCAGATTATTGCTCATGAAAAAACGCATATTGAACAGAAACATTCTGTTGACTTAATATTTGTACAATTTTTAGCAGCATTTCTATGGTTTAATCCATTGATTTGGAAGCTTATTAACTCTTTAAAAACAATACATGAATACATAGCAGATGAAAAAATAATTAAATCGGGTTATTCCTTAGTTGATTACCAGACCTTGCTTTTGAGACAATTAGTTAGCAACAACTCATTTGGGTTGGTACACAATTTTAATTTATCATTTATAAAAAAAAGAATAACCATGATGAAAAATAAAAAATCAGGATTTATTGGAAAATTAAAAGTAGCGCTCACAATAACTTGTGCTATTTTATTTAGCTTAGTATTATTTCAGTGTAATTCTAAAACCGAAGTAGAAAAAGAAGAAGTTTCGAATAAATTAGAAGCTAGTTTGAAAAAGTATAAGATAGATAAAAATAGTATTTATACAGCTGATATGCCTCCAAGACCAATGTTTGTTATTTCAAATGACAAGTTATTTATTGATGGAAAGCCTTCTGAAATTAGTAAAATTGGACCTGTTCTTGAAAAAGCAGCAATCGGTCTAAATAATTTACTAGCCTCAAAAATAGACAGTATTCAAATAACGAAGAATAACGGAAAACCTTCTGAAGTTAGTAAAGTTAAGTCTAGACATAAAAAAACTGGTATAGGTCGACATTATCCGGTACAGTTAAAAATAGATGGCAATCAGAAAATGAAGAAAGTCCGAGAATTTCAAACAGAGTTAAGAAGGTTAGATCGAAGAAAAATAGTTTATTATGGAGAAACAGCTTCTGGAAAACAAATGATTCAACCATTTTTAACTCCTCCTTTTCACTGGGCGAATCCTTCTCATGACGATTCTATAGTTCCAGAAATTGATTTAACGAATGCCACCATAGAAGGCAATGTAGCTACATTAGACGGCATTGAGTATCTTCAGTTTAATTTAAGTAGTACTGGAGTAAATTATAAAGAAGAAGTCTATCAATTTGTAAAGAAGCATGTGGATAAAAAATCAATAGCATATTTAATCAGCATAACATATGATGATACTGATGTATTTGAAAATTATCTAACAAACCTTGCAGAAGTATTTCAAGGTTTCGAAAAAATATATGATGTCCGTGCTCAGGAATTATTTGGTAAAGACCGAAATGACTTGGAGAGATCAGAATTTCTAAAAATATCTGTAGGAATTTATAAAGCTGTTTTTATAGCTGAAAAGTAAATAATATATTGAAAAAGCGAAGGTGGTTTTATAAAGAATCATCTTCGCTTTTTTTTAATATGTATTGATAATTCAATATTTTTATGAGTATCACGTCAAATTTTAGGTTGTTTTTATAGTTAAAACCTAAACATTCTGCTTATCATGATATTTTCCAGATGTCATTTTAAATTCTCTTGATACGTATATTCTCTACGGAACACCAACTTTTAAGTAACTAACTATTCGAATCAGTCACTGTT
>CAJXHW010000401.1 GCA_913054565.1 uncultured Kordia sp.
AAAACACCTAATGATGCTCCTAGATTTACAGAGGTTGTTGTTTTACCAACTCCTCCTTTTTGATTTGCAATAGCAATGATTTTACCCATTAATTAGAAATTTGAATTGATTGTAAAAATACAATTATTTATGAGTTATTCAAGTGAAAGTTGTTAACCATTAGTTAAAGTGAAAAAGGCTGCCGAAGCAACCTTTTTTTGTACGGTATAAATTTAAAATATTAGTTAGAGCTTTCAATTAAAATCTGTAGTATTTCTATAGCAGCTTCACTTATTTTTGTTCCTGGTCCAAATACAGCAATGGCTCCTGCATCAAATAAAAATTGATAATCTTGATGAGGAATTACACCACCTACAATTACCATAATGTCTTCACGTCCGTATTTCTTTAACTCTTCAATTACAGCTGGAACTAATGTTTTGTGCCCTGCAGCTAATGAGGATACACCAAGAATATGTACATCGTTTTCAACAGCTTGTTTTGCGGCTTCTTGAGGTGTTTGAAACAATGGTCCAATATCCACATCAAAACCAACATCGGCATACCCTGTAGCAACAACTTTTGCCCCACGATCATGCCCATCTTGACCCATTTTAGCGATCATAATTCTCGGACGCCTACCATCCAATTCTGCAAATTGATTGGCTAACTCCTTCGCTTTTTCAAACGACTTGTCATTTTTTATTTCTTTACTATACACGCCTGTAAATGATTTTATATCTGCCTTATATCTGCCAAACTCAACTTCTAAAGCATCAGAGATTTCTCCTAAAGTGGCTCTAGCCCTTGCTGCCTTGACTGCTAGTTCTAATAAGTTATCGGTGCCAAATTTAGCAGCTTTTGTTAATTCGGCTAAACAAGCGCTTACTTTTTCAGAGTTACGATTAGCTTTTAAGGAGTTTAAGCGTTCAATTTGTGATTTACGCACTATTGTATTATCCACTTCTAAAATATGCAGCGGATCTTCTTTTTCTAATCTGTATTTATTAACGCCAACAATTACATCTTGTCCAGAATCAATACGTGCTTGTTTACGTGCGGCAGCTTCTTCAATACGCATTTTCGGAATACCAGCTTCTATTGCTTTTGTCATTCCGCCAAGTTCTTCAACCTCCTCAATCAATTTCCAAGCTTTTTCAGCAATTTCATGAGTTAAGTTTTCAATATAATAACTCCCAGCCCAAGGATCAACAGTTTTAGTAATATGCGTTTCTTCTTGTAAATATATTTGGGTATTTCGTGCAATACGAGCAGAAAAATCTGTTGGTAATGCAATAGCTTCATCCAAGGCATTGGTGTGTAAACTTTGTGTACCTCCAAAGGCGGCGGCAGTAGCTTCAATGCATGTTCGCGCAACATTATTAAACGGGTCTTGCTCTGTTAAACTCCATCCTGAAGTTTGACAGTGAGTACGTAAAGCTAAGGATTTTAAATTTTTAGGATTGAATTGTTTTACCAGTTTAGCCCATAGCATTCTACCTGCACGCATTTTTGCTATTTCCATGAAATGATTCATTCCAATAGCCCAAAAGAATGATAGTCTCGGGGCAAAAGAGTCAATATCCATTCCAGCAGCAATTCCTTTTCTAATATATTCTAGTCCATCAGCTAAGGTGTATGCTAATTCAATATCGCAAGTTGCTCCAGCTTCTTGCATATGATAACCAGAAATACTTATAGAATTGAATTTAGGCATTTTGTCTGCGGTATATTCAAAAATGTCAGAAATAATTTTCATTGATGGTGTAGGTGGGTAAATGTAGGTGTTACGTACCATAAACTCCTTCAAAATGTCATTTTGAATTGTTCCGGCTAATAATTTTTTATCAACACCTTGTTCTTCGGCTGCAACAATATAAAATGCCATTATTGGTAGTACAGCACCATTCATTGTCATAGATACCGACATTTTATCTAAAGGTATTTGATCAAACAACACCTTCATGTCTTCAACGGTGTCAATAGCAACACCAGCCTTTCCAACATCACCAACTACGCGTTCATGATCTGAATCATAGCCCCTGTGTGTTGCTAAATCAAATGCAACTGATAGCCCTTTTTGACCAGCGGCTAAATTTCTTCTATAGAATGCATTGGATTCTTCTGCTGTAGAAAACCCAGCGTACTGACGAATAGTCCAGGGCCTACGTACATACATTGTTGAATATGGACCTCTTAAGTTAGGTGCAATTCCAGCTACAAAATTTAAGTGTTTTAAATCAGCTACATCATCTTTTGTGTATGATGATTTTATAGCAATATCTTCTGCTGTATTGAATACTGCCCTTTTTTTAGGCTCTGTATTTTTAACAGCGGTAGATAGTTTTATATGTTGAACATCTTTTCTTTTCATTATTAGTGGTTGTGCCCATCATTAGGACCGTGCTTTTCTGTGTTCGTTTTATTAACGTTTAAATTTAATTTTTTTCCAATTTCTGGTTGAGT
>CAJXHW010000402.1 GCA_913054565.1 uncultured Kordia sp.
TCATGCTTTAATTAATAGAGCGCTGATATTTCAAGAGAAATTTACTTCTTTTAATTTACACAATGTTGTACAGTTTTATTTTTTAAAAATTGTATTGAATCATACCTTTTATAAAAAATGGTGTGCCTGGCGTAAAATGTATTTCTTCCGTTGAACTAGTTTCATTTTGTAACCTTGATTCCGTTGCGAATTGGGTTTCATTCCAATCTGTGTTAAAAAGATTTTGAATTTGTATTCCAAAATTCATGTTTCGCCATTTATATCCTGCATTCAAATCGGTAACGGTGTATCCTTTAGCTACTATAGAATTATCTTCGTTTGCTGCACGATTTGCTAAATGACGAACATTAATGCTTGCATTGAGCCCAGATTTAAACAGAAAATTTAAACCACTTACCAAAGTAAAATTAGGAGCAAGTGGAATATAGTCTTGGCCTTTTGGCTCATCAATAGCACGTGCATGGGTGTAGTTGGTATCAAATTTCCAGCTTAACCAACTTAAAGGTTGGTAACGATAGCTTAAATCTATTCCTTGTCGGCTTGTTTTTCCGCTTGGTTCAACAATTCCAGCATCTCCTACGTAAACAAATTCTTGTTCTAAGTATAATCTCCAATAGGCTATATTTAAAAGCATTTTAGGAGTGGGTTTCCAAATATATCCAAGGTCAAAACCATAAGCTGCAGGTAATGTTTTTTTACTTTTATCAGTTAATACAACTCTGGTGTCATTTGAGTGAAAGCCTTTTCCAGTTTTTAAGTACAGTTGTAAGTTTTTTGTTGGATTGTAAAGGATATTAAACTTTGGGCTAACAATAGCTTTAGATTCTTCTTCTGTTCTGTATGCAGTAACTAATTTGTCATTATACTGAAAATCAAAATAATCTACTCGAATTGATGGGTTGAAAGTCCATTTATTTATATCAATAGTAGCGCCTAAATAACTAGCTATATTGGTTTCATTAATATCTCCTAGTTGTATATATTCTAATGTTTCGTTTCTGTTTACAGTATGTGAAAGTTCATTGTCTTTACTTTTGTCATTTCTAAGGCTAATTCCAGCTTGTCAATTCCCTTTTATTTTTTCGGTTGAAAATGATTTATCATATTCAGTATTCAAGCCATAAATTACTCTACTTTCTTTTTGCTTTATTTGATCACCATTAATAGGATCTTCGAGAAAAAACGTAAAGTTAGAATAGAGCTCAAAATCATACTGATTAATGTAAACTTTGTTTTTGATAGTTGAATTTTCATCAATTTTTTTGTTATAAGTAGCTAATAAATTAGTTCGTGAGGTAGAACCACCTTCGGTATCATCAATAGCACCAAATCTAGATATGAGACCACTATCAACCGCTCTTTGAGGAATTTGACCAGAGGCATCCCATTTGCTATTAAAGTGCGAAGCAGTAAAGCCTATATAGTCATTATTGGTAAGTTGACCAGAATATTTTCCAAATAGATTTACTCTATTAAAGTTTTGTGGACTCTCAAAATACCCATCCGTTGATATATATTCGGTAGCAATGTAGCTACTATGTTTATTGTTTTTTAATAAATTAAACATTCCTAATAGCCTATGAGTGTTAAAATCGCCAAGCTCTAGCTTTATTGAGCTATTTTTTAATTTTTGTTTAGTCAAAAAATCCACATACCCTGCTGTAGTAAAGTTTCCTTTATTTTCATAATAAGGTCCTTTTCCAAAATCTATTTTATTTATTGTTTCAGGAATTACGAAATGTAAATCGGCGTATCCTTGTCCGTGTGCGTGTGAAACCATATTTACAGGAATTCCATCAACTGTTACGCCTATATCTGTACCGTGGTCAATATCAAAACCTCTCAGGAAAATTTGCTCAGCTTTACCGCCACCTGCATGTTGACCAATAAAGAGTCCTGGTACTTTTTGTAAAATATCTTGAGATGAGTTTACAGGATTTTTTTGGATGTCTATATCGCTAATAATTTGGAGAGAATTTATTTTAGGAGAAATAGTTATTTCCTCTAAGCTAATAACTTTTTTATGCAAGACGATGGTCAAATATTGCTTTAAGTTTTTTACTTTAATTTGTTCAGAATGATAACCAATGAAAGATATTTGTAAAGTATCTCCAATAGAACAATTATCTAAAGTGAATTCGCCGTTTTCATTTGAATGCGTATGATTATCTATTCTCTTATCTAGAATATAAGCATCTTGAATTGGTTGATGATATTGATCAACGACTTTTCCTGTAATTGTTTGTGCAAAAATTGAACAATTAATTAAAAACAGAAAAAGTGTTAGAAGGGATGTTTTCATTTGTTACTGGTTGATTTTAGTAGGTTTTTTTTTGATGATCTCAAATTTCGATATAATACTATTATTTTATTCTGACCTTAAATAAATTTAACATAGTTACTGCCGTAATAAAATATTCATGAGCAGAAATAATA
>CAJXHW010000403.1 GCA_913054565.1 uncultured Kordia sp.
ATTACATCTATTTTGCAGTACTTTGTAAAGATTATTATAGCGATGTCAAATAAAATTTTAAGTGAATTTTTTTAGGATATTTATTTAAATTTTTATTGACATAAAGCCGTATTCAACCTTACAACCTGAATACGGCTTTTTTTCGCTATTATCTCTCAGTTAATCTGTCTATTTATTTTTAGAGTATCTTTGCCTTATATTTTGCACAAAACATACTTATGACGTTTAAAGAGTTAAAACTTAACAAACCTATTTTAAAGGCGCTTTCAGAAAAAAAATACGAAATCCCTACACCTATTCAAGAGTACACAATTCCGTTAATTCTAGAACGAAAAGATGTTATTGCTTCAGCACAAACAGGTACTGGTAAAACCGCAGCATTTGCATTACCTATTTTACAATTATTATTTGACAAGCAAGATGAAGGGAAGAAAGGAAAAAAAACTAGAGCTTTAGTGATTAGTCCTACCAGAGAGTTGGCCATACAAATTAATGAAAATTTTAACCGCTATAGTAAGTTTACAAATTTAAAATCTGCCGTTATTTTCGGAGGAGCTTCTATTGAACCTCAAAAAGAACTTATTAAAAAGGGAGTTGATATTCTAATAGCTACTCCAGGGAGGTTATTGGATTTACACAAGCAAGAGATCATCAACTTAAGCTATATAGAAACTTTAGTTTTAGATGAAGCTGACTTGATGTTAGACATGGGGTTTATTGATGATGTCAGAAAAATTGACCGTTTATGCCCATCCAATAAACAGACATTGCTTTTCTCTGCAACCATGCCACATAAAGTTATTGATTTAGCAAATACAATTTTAAAAGAACCAGAGAAAATAGAAGTTTCCCCTACTTCATCTACAACAAAAACAGTTAGTCAAATTTTATACTACACACCAAAGCCTAAAAAAATAGAACTGTGTTTGCATTTATTAAGAACAACAATAAATGGAAATATTTTAATTTTCAGACGTACTAAATATGGTGTTGATAAACTTGAAAAATCACTACTAAACAACGGCTATAAAGTAGCATCAATACATGGTGATAAAGCACAAAGCGAGCGTCAAGAAGCCATGAATGATTTTAAAAGAGGACGTGCCAATATTCTTATTGCTACAGATGTAGCCTCAAGAGGTATTGATATTAAAGAATTAGATGCCGTAATTAATTTTGACATGCCTAATGTACCAGAAACTTATGTACACCGTATAGGTCGTACTGGAAGAGCAGGTAATAAAGGAGTGGCCTATTCATTATGTTCTGCAGATGAAAAAAACTATGTTTTAGACATCCAAAAAATTATTAACAAAATCATTCCCATTGAAGAAGAACATCCATATCCATTAGATCCTAAAGCGAAACCAGAGGTTCATAAAAAGAAAGGGAGTAAATATAAAAAAAGTAGGAAATCTGAAAGTTCAAAAAAGAAAAAGAAGCGTTGGTATTAACAGCTCATTCTATTTTGTATGCAGAAAAAAAAACATCTCATAGAAATTGCGCAACTATTTTTTAAACTAGGATGTATTTCCTTTGGAGGTCCTGCTGCTCATATTGCCATGATGGAAGACGAGGTTGTACATAAGCGGCAGTGGTTTACTCAAGAACATTTTTTAGATCTTATTGGTGCAACAAACTTAATTCCAGGACCAAACTCAACTGAAATGACCATGCATTGTGGTTATGAACGTGGTGGAAAGAAAGGACTCTTTATAGCTGGATTATGTTTTATAACACCTGCAATACTAATTACTATGGTGTTTGCTTGGTTGTACAAAACCTACGGACAGCTACCAGAAGTAGAACCATTTATTTACGGCATCAAACCTGCAGTAATAGCCTTGATTATAATGGCTGGGTATAGATTAGCAAAAAAGGCTGTGAAAAATACTGAATTAGCAATATTAGGAGGTTTAGCACTTATTGCTTGTTTATGTGGTTTAAATGAAATTAGTGCTTTATTCGGTTGTGGTTTAATTGGTCTTGGACTTTACTATTTTAAAGCTAAAAAAAATAGATTACACTCATTCTTACCTCTACTCTTACTTCAAATCTGTAATCCCATAAAAATAGGGACTTTCAAAATTTGGTTAACTTTTTTTAAAATAGGTGCTATTTTATATGGTAGCGGCTATGTGCTTTTTGCTTTCTTAGACACTGAACTTGTAGCAAACGGATGGCTTACTAGACAAGAACTTATTGATGCAGTAGCAGTGGGACAATTTACTCCTGGACCAGTTTTATCTACAGCAACATTTATTGGTTGGCAAATAAATGGCGTGTCAGGAGCTTTAGCTGCCACTTTAGGTATTTTTTTACCGTCATTTTTATTAGTTTTATTACTCAACCCTTTAATTCCTAAAATGCGAAAATCAAAAGAGATTGGCGCATTTTTAAACACAGTAACTGTTGCTGCCATAGCTTTGATT
>CAJXHW010000404.1 GCA_913054565.1 uncultured Kordia sp.
GCACGGAAACAGTAGTGTCCTCTTTTTCAATTGGATTAATTCTTATTTTATGAATTATAGATGCCAGGTTTTTAACAAATTTTAATCCAAATAATAAAACTCCTAACCCGTAAATACCCCATAAAATTTCTGCAGTATATGAGATGGTCTCTTGTTGATGAATTACTGGGACTTCTATTGTGTTTTGTGAAGTCATCATTGGTTGTATAACTTCAATAACTTCTACATAATTAGTGAATGTAATAAATGGAATTATAAACGATATGAACACTGTTGCTATAAGATAAATACGCTTGTACATGTGCATACTTTCTTTTTCTAAAAGCAAGGCATAAAACAGGTAAAACACCATTAAACACCCACCAGATTTTAATAGATAGTCTATCATGATTATTTCTTTTTAAGTTCGCCGTCAATGATTGACTTTAAATGTTCTAACTCTTCTTTGCTTAAGTCTGTTTCTTTTGTGAAAAATGATGCAAATTGAGAGGCGCTATCATTAAAAAAGTTCTTAATCAATCCGTTAACATGCTTAGAAAAATAAGCTTCTTTTTTTACCAATGGATAATACTCTCTTGATTTGCCATCTAAATTATAAGCTATATATCCTTTGTCCGTCATCCTCTTTAATAATGTTGCTAAAGTGGTTGTAGCTGGTTTAGGGTCAGGATAGACCTCCAATAAATCTTTCATAAAAGCAGTTTCTAATTGCCATAAATAATTCATTAGGGTTTCTTCGGTTTTTGATAACTTCATAATGGGTATTCAATTTATTCTCTACAAATGTAGAAACAATTATTTAATTCTACAAGTGTAGAGTAAAAAAATAGCACATAAAAAAGTCCGCATTATTGCGGACTTTTTTATATATGCTTGAAGTTATCTTATTTAGATAACTCAGTAAAATATTTATAAAACAAAGGAATGGTTTCAATTCCTTTTAAATAATTGAATACACCAAAATGTTCATTTGGTGAGTGGATAGCGTCAGAATCTAATCCGAATCCCATTAAAATAGTTTTACTTTTCAGTTCTTCTTCAAATAAGGCAACAATAGGGATGCTTCCTCCACTACGTTGCGGAATTGGTTTTTTACCAAACGTATCATTATACGCCATACTAGCCGCTTGATACCCAACGCTTGTTGTTGGTGTTACATACCCTTGACCACCATGATGAGGTGTTACTTTTACAGTAACTCCTGCTGGAGCGATGCTTTCAAAATGAGTTTTGAATAATTCAGTGATGGTTTCCCAATCCTGATTAGGAACTAAACGCATTGATATTTTTGCATAGGCTTTAGAAGCGATAACAGTTTTTGCACCTTCACCAGTATAGCCTCCCCAGATTCCATTAACATCTAAAGTAGGTCGGATAGAGTTACGCTCATTAGTTGTGTATCCTTTTTCACCATATACGTCATCAATATCTAAGGCTTTTTTATAATTTTCTAGTGAGAAAGGTGCTTTTGCCATTTCATCGCGCTCTTCACGTGATAATTCTTCTACACCATCATAAAAACCAGGAATATTTATGTGATTATTATCATCTTGTAATGATGCAATCATTTTAGTTAATACATTAATTGGGTTTGCCACGGCACCACCATATAACCCAGAATGTAAATCTCTATTAGGGCCAGTTACTTCAACTTCTACATAGCTCAAACCTCTTAATCCTGTGGTTATTGAAGGAATGTCATTAGCAATCATCCCTGTATCAGAGATTAAAATCACATCATTTTTTAATTTTTCTTGATTGTTTTTTACAAACACACCCAAATTTACAGAACCTACTTCTTCTTCACCTTCAATCATAAATTTCACATTGCACGGTAACTGATTGGTTGCGGTCATAAATTCTAAGGCCTTAACATGCATGTACATTTGACCTTTGTCGTCACAAGCACCACGTGCAAAAATAGCGCCTTCTGGGTGTTTGTCAGTAGTTTTAATAACAGGTTCAAAAGGAGGAGATGTCCATAGTTCAATAGGGTCAGCTGGTTGTACATCATAATGTCCATACACTAAAATAGTAGGTAAATCAGCATCAATAATTTTTTCTCCATAAACAATAGGGTAGCCATCTGTTTGACATATTTCAACAGTATTACATCCTGCTTTTTCAAGCTGTGCTTTTACCATTTCAGCTGTTGCGTGTACCTCTTTTTCAAAGGCTGAATCGGCACTTACAGAAGGGATTTTTAACAGGTCTACTAACTCGTTTAAAAAACGATCTTTGTTATTTTCAATATAATTTTTGATAGAATTCATGCTCAAAATTTTTAGATTTTCAAAGATACTAAAGAAGGTAAGATTATTTTTTTAATTTTTGTTTGTATATTTATAGGAATACTTATATTTGCAGTCTCAATTGCGGGCGTGGTGGAATTGGTAGACACGCTAGACTTAGGATCTAGTGCCGCGA
>CAJXHW010000405.1 GCA_913054565.1 uncultured Kordia sp.
CCCTTATACCATTCAATAGTTTGTTTAATACCTTCCTCAAATGAATATAACGGTTTATAGCCTATTAAATTGTTTGCTTTTGAAATATCGGCTAAAGAATGTTTTACATCTCCAGCTCTATCGGGTCCATTAATTACTTGTGATGTACTTGGGTCAACCCCTAATAATCTTAAACCATTTGTTATAGCTTCCACCAGTTCATTTAAGTTAGTATTCTCTCCGAAAGCACAATTATAGACTTGATTTACTGCTGCTTTATTATCAGATAGTGCTGCTTTTATATTTGCTTGAACCACATTTTCGATAAATGTAAAATCTCTTGAATGCTCTCCATCTCCGTTAATTATTAAGTTCTCATTATTTAAAAATTGCCCTATGAATTTCGGAATCACTGCTGCATAGGCTCCATTGGGGTCCTGCTTTGGCCCAAACACATTAAAATAACGTAAGCCTATTGTTTCTAAGCCATAGGTTTTATAAAACACATCGGCATACAACTCATTAACATATTTTGTTACCGCATAAGGTGATAATGGCTTTCCTATTTTATCTTCTACTTTAGGTAAGCCTGGATGATCTCCATACGTTGATGAACTTGCAGCATAGATCATACGCTTTACTGTACCAGATTCCTTAGCTGCTACCAACATGTTTAAATGACCAGATACATTTACTTCATTCGACATTATCGGATCATTTATTGATCTAGGTACAGATCCTAAGGCAGCCTGATGCAACACAAAGTCTACACCTTGCATAGCTTTTTTACAAGTTTCAATATCTCGAATATCACCTTCTATTAATTCACATCTGTCATCTTGTAAAAAAGTTTCTATATTATGCCTGTGCCCTGTGGCAAAATTATCTAGTATAATTACTTTTCTAACATCGTATTTTAATAAATATTCAACCAGATTTGAACCTATAAATCCTGCGCCTCCTGTTACCAAAAACGAGAATTGCGATAAATCTTTACTGTGATATTTTTGTTCGTACATATCTATAATCTTTTATCCGTAATGGTTGAATCTAAATTTCCTTTCACATCATACACTACAGATTTTTCTTTTCTAATCTTATCAAAGTGTAAAGTAGAAAATTCTTTATGAGCAACTGTGTGTACAATGGCATCATATGTGTCTTTTATAACATCAATGGTTTGGATTCCGTATTCGTGCACTACCTCATCTGAAGATGCCCAAGGATCATATACATCAACATCCATATGAAATGATGTTAAGTTACGATACACATCAATCGCTTTTGTGTTTCTAATATCTGGACAATTTTCCTTAAACGTAATTCCTAACATCAATACTTTTGCTTTCTTTATTGGAATCTCATTTTGCACCATTAACTTTAACACTTCTGTAGCTACATACTCTCCCATACTATCATTTAAGCGTCTTCCAGCTAAAATAATTTCGGGATGATAACCAGCTTCTTGTGCTTTTTGTGCCAAATAATATGGATCAACACCTATACAATGTCCGCCAACTAAACCTGGTTTGAAGGGTAAAAAATTCCATTTTGTACTTGCAGCCTCTAACACTGCATGTGTATCAATTTCTAGCTTATTAAATATTTTTGCCAATTCATTAACGAAAGCAATATTGATATCTCGTTGAGCATTTTCTATAACCTTGGCAGCTTCAGCAACTTTAATTGTTGGAGCTAAATGTGTGCCAGCGGTAATAATTGATGCATATAAATCATTGACTTTTTGTCCTATTTCTGGGGTTGAACCTGAGGTTACTTTTTTAATCTTAGTAACTGTATGCGTTTTATCACCTGGGTTGATACGTTCTGGAGAATATCCTGTATAAAAATCAGTGTTAAATTTTAAACCACTAACGCGTTCCAGAACTGGCACACATTCGTCCTCAGTGACTCCAGGATACACTGTAGATTCATAAATTACGATATCACCTTTTTTCAACACCTTTCCTAACATTTCTGAAGCTTTGATTAGCGGTGTTAATACTGGTCTGTTATTTTTATCAACTGGGGTTGGAACAGTTACAATAAACGTTGTACATGATTTTAAATCACTCACATCGTAACTTAAGTTTAACCCATTGTTTTTCTGGTTTAAAACCGCTTGTAAACTATCATCTGTCACCTCTAATGTACTATCGTGGCCTGAATTGAGTTCATCAATTCTATTTTCGTTAATATCAAAACCTAAAGTGTCGTATTTTTTAGCAAATTCTACAGCTAGTGGCAAGCCTACATAACCCAATCCTATTATTGCAATTTTCATAGTCAATATTTTAATCCAATATCTATTGGTAACGTCTTAATAATTTTTTAAATTTAACAAAGCCTTTTGAAGACTCTCTTCCCAATTTGGAATAGTGATTTTTAATGTTTCTAACAGTTTGCTTTTATCTAAAACACTATACTTTGGTCTAACTGCTGG
>CAJXHW010000406.1 GCA_913054565.1 uncultured Kordia sp.
GCTGTAAGCATCTTTTTCTATATTATGAGAGTTAAAAACAATCAATTCTCTTTTGTTTTTATCAATAATATTAAACTTCATTTGTAGCTTTAATTCATTTTGTTTTCTACGTCCTTTAACATGCTTGTTTTTTTCAATAACAGTTAATGGTCGGTCTAACTTGAATGAATTACCATTCTCATGGCTAATGTATTTTAAGGTATACTTCTGTTGCGCATCTTTGCTAAAAATCATTGTTCCTTTATAAGTCATATGGTTAACATTAACGCCAAGCATATTAAATTTTTTATCATAGATAGCATCAGAGTTTTGGTAGTCTATTCTTAAAATGGCAAAATCTTCTGTATTGACATATAATTTTCCTTTAATATCTTCAAAATGCCCAGGAGTAAATGAAATAACATAAGCAAATTGATCTTCTATGTAGGTATAATCTTCAATTTTAAAATCATATCTATTCGATTTTCTAATAACATTAATAGGGGAGTCTTCTTCAAAAAATACTCTTTTTAAAAGGGTGTTAATATTTCCTTTTCTTGAGTTAAAGTAATTGTTTTGCTCATAATCAGCTTGAATCTGATCACTATTTTTAGAGGTGTTAACAATAGAATCAACACTAACTTTGGTGCCAAATAACCCAGACTTTATTTTTAAGTATGAATCTTTTTTTACATTATCATTTAATACTTGCATAAATTTTTCCTGTAAATTTTCAAAAGAGACTTCTTGTGATTTATTATAAAGTTTGGAAGTTTTTATAATGGACAACTTCTGGTTGTTAGTAAATTGTTTATGATACAAGTCACCCAATGTTTCATTATGAAAAGATGTGCGTTTAGGAATACTACTCATCATACTATCTATAAGTCCTTTTGTTATCTCTTTAATACTAGATTTTTTAAAGTCGAAATTCAACCTTTTATAGTATTGATTAAAAGATTCTCGCATAAAGAATCTGTTTTTTGTGTATGCTGTAGTGTAGTTTTTAGAAATATTATCTTCAACACGGTCTATAATATCTTCTGCAGATAATTTTTCATCAGTTAAATAGACACTTGATAGTTCTAGGGCTTCAGGTTTTAAAACAATAAGAGTGTCTAAAACTTTATGGGCAGCAATGGTTTTAGTTGCATATCCTATAGAAGAGAAATAAATAGAATCGTTTACTGATTCGTTTTCAGGAAATACAAGGTTAAAATCGCCCTCTTCATTACTTATTGCACCATAATTATCTCCGTATTTTATTGTTACATAGGGTATTGGTGTTTTTGTTTCCTTATCAATAATTTTCCCTGAAACATCTTGTGCTTGAATTGTGATGTGCGATAGGATAAAAAAGGTAAAAGTTAACTGGGCTTTATGTAACATAGATGGTGATTTGATATTGAGTTCAAATACATGAATTATTGCGAAATAAAACAAATTTGGATTTGAAATTTATGAATATTTTATAACTAACTTAAAAATATTAAGATTTTTTAACGGTTATCTACCTCTGCTGTCTGTTTAAAAACCGATTAATTTCGTTAATGGTTTCAGGTTTAACCAATCGGCCATTTACTAAACAAACACCAGTTACAAGAGCAGATAAAGCAACTTTATTATTAGATGTATTAATGATTGTTTGTTTAAAAACAAGTTTTAAATGTCCTTCTTTATAAGTTTCAACAAGAACTTTAAACTGATCTTTACTTTTTAATGAGTTTTTAAAATCCATAGAAATGTTTTTTACAACTAAAATAACTCCTCGTTCAGTTAAATCAGCAAAATCTATACCATGAAAATGCAAGTATTCATGACGTGCATGTTCTAAATAATTTTGATAGACAGAGTTATTTACAATGCCTTGCATATCAAGTTCATAATCTCTTACAGTAAACTCTACAGAAAATTCGCTCATAATTAGTTTAAGTATTTTTAATCGACCTAATTTACACATTCTCCTTTAAACAGACGATAAGATCGTATTTTAATATAGTCTATAGTGTAATAGTTCTTGTTATAGGTTCTTCTAATGAAATAAATGTCTCAGTACGCGTCACTTCTTTGATTGTTTTAATTTTTCCATTTAACACTTTCATTAAATGGTCATTGTCTCTGGTGTACAATTTAACAAATAAACCATATTCTCCAGTAGTATAATGCGCTTCTACAACTTCTTCAATGCGTTTCAATTTTTCTATAATTTCTGAATACTGACTATTTTTATCTAAAAAGACACCGACAAAAGCACAAGTGTTATAGCCCAATTTTTTTTCATCAAGCCTTAGGGTAAATTCTTTAATAATTCCACTCCTTTTTATCTTTCCTATGCGTTGATGAATTGCCGCACTAGTAACACCAAGAAAACTGGCTATATCTACTACCTTAATTCTAGCATCTTTTATTAAATACTTCAGTATTTTTTTATCGGTACTATCTA
>CAJXHW010000407.1 GCA_913054565.1 uncultured Kordia sp.
GGTTTCATTTAAAACATGTATTTAACTATACCATATATTATATACCGGTATAATTACTTGGTGTTATTTGCTTCAGTTCATTCTTAATTTCAACAGAAGCCTCCAATGTATCTATAAAGTTGGCTATTGATATCTTGTTTATTTTCTCATTTGTTCTCGTTAATCCTTTTAAGGCTTCATAAGGATTTGGATACCCTTCTCTTCTTAATATATTTTGAATAGCTTCTGCCACAACTGCCCAATTGTTTTCCAAGTCCTCTGCAAACTTAGATTCATTCAACAGCAATTTATTCAACCCTTTTAACGTTGATTGAAATCCGATAACAGTATGACCAAACGGTACACCTACATTTCTCAGCACCGTACTATCGGTTAAATCACGCTGCAACCTTGATACTGGAAGTTTACGAGATAAATGTTCAAAAATAGCATTTGCAATCCCTAAATTTCCTTCTGAATTTTCAAAATCAATAGGATTAACTTTATGTGGCATTGCAGATGACCCAACTTCTCCTGCTTTAATTTTTTGCTTGAAATACTCCATTGCAACATAAGTCCAGATATCTTTGTTCAAATCAATAATAATAGTATTGATACGTTTTAAGTTATCAAACAAAGCCGCCATATGATCATAGTGCTCTATTTGTGTTGTTGGATACGAATGATGCAACCCTAAACTGTTTACGAATTTAGTTCCAAATGTTTTCCAGTCAATACCTGGATACGCCACTTTGTGCGCATTATAGTTTCCTGTTGCTCCGCCAAATTTAGCTGCACTAGGAATATCATTCAATAAATTAAACTGCTCTTTTAAACGAACTACAAAAACCTCAATTTCTTTTCCTAAACGTGTAGGCGATGCTGGCTGCCCGTGTGTTCTAGCTAACATTGGAATATCTGACCATTCAGTAGATAATTCTGATAATTTTTCTAAAACCGCAGTGTATTCAGGAATATACACCTCACCTATCGCTTCTTTTATAGATAATGGAATTGCTGTATTATTAATATCTTGAGATGTTAATCCGAAATGAATAAACTCTTTATATTGTGAAATGTTTAAGATTTCAAATTTTTCTTTTATGAAATACTCAACTGCTTTTACATCATGATTGGTTACTTTTTCAATATCTTTAATAGCTTGTGCATTTTCTGCTGTGAAGTTTTTATAGATATCACGCAAAGCACTAAATAAATTAGTATCAAAATCTTTTAATTGTGGCAGTGGAATTTCGCAAAGCGCAATAAAGTATTCTATTTCTACTTGTACTCTATATTTTATCAATGCTTCTTCAGAAAAAAAAGGCGCTAAACCTATAGTTTTACCTCTATACCTACCGTCAATTGGTGAAATTGCATTTAAAGCTGTTAGTGTCATTTTGTTGTGTGTTTTTTAATAAGGCGCAAAGATACGCAACCGCATAAAAATATCTATAGTAATGCTAGGCTTTTTTAAAACAAGACAGGTTTCTACTTGACAGAATCTCTTATCTTTGACTCCTTATTTATTATAGATGCACAAACAGTTATTTTCAAATACAACAAATTTTGTTTTAACCATTATATTGGCAAGTTTGTTTACAACCTCTTGCCAAACAAAATCTGATATAATAAGTTCAAAATTTAAATACAATACTGAATCAAAATTATATACTGACTCCATTTATAGCAAACATCTATCTGAATACAGAAAACACAACATTTACTTACCTGCAAATTTCAATCCACAAAAAAAATACCAAATAATTTATGGAACTGACGGAAGTGATATTCATGACGAGGGTTTCTATTTCAAAGAATCATTAAAAAAATTTGATTCACTAATATAAAACAACATTATTAAACCTTTCATATTTATTGCAAGTTATTACAATAAAGAATACACAAACATACCAGTTGGCACTTCTGAAAATGGCGAGAGTTTTTTTTACCCTTTTCGAAATATTGAATATGAAAAATTCAAATCAACACGAGACAAAGACACCATATTTACTAATCGGTTCAACAATCACATGTTGTACTTTAAAGACGAATTAATAACTATGATTGAAAATGAATTTAGTCAATGTTTAGAAAAAAATGACCGATTCTTTTATGGTAGTTCTGCAGGAGCTGGTTTTGGAATAAGTTTATTAAACAAATTTCCAAATAAAATAGGTACGTACTTGTGTTTTTCTACCTATGGCGGAGGTATACAATCAAAAAAATGGAACACTAATACAGAATACCCAACACTCTATTTCGAATACGGCTCTGAAGAACCTTCTTTGAAAGTAGATGCTGATTTTTTAAACTTAAAATATAAAAAAATACACTTAAATTATTACGTTAAACAATTTAGCGGCGGACATAATTACAAACATTGGGATGAACAATTAGTAAAAACCATAACTGAGCTGTTCAAAATA
>CAJXHW010000408.1 GCA_913054565.1 uncultured Kordia sp.
ACTTACAATTGCAGCTGTAACACTTGCAAACATAAGTCCTATAATTAAAATTGCCATAGTATCTTTAACCTTAATACTCATTAGTACTACTGCTAATAATACTATAAAGCTCCCAATACTAGACGCCAAAACGATACTCCATTTTGAGAGTAACAAACCTGCAAAACTAACACCAAATAATGACGCTCCTAATATTATTACAGCTACACCTAAGCTAGCACCTGAACTTAACCCAAGAACATAAGGTCCTGCAAGCGGATTTCTAAACAATGTTTGCATTAACAATCCGGCAGTACCAAGACCAGAACCTACTAAAATTGCAGTAATGGCTTTTGGTATTCTATAATTTAATATAATATGTTTCCATGAAGACTTTATAGAAGGGTCATCAAATAATATCGCCCCAATTGCGTCTAATGGTATACTAATTGACCCCAAACTAATGTTGACAAATAGCAGTGTAAATAGCACTACTATTAGCACGATAAAGGTTGATGAATTTGATGTTTTAGGTTTCAAATATGACTAATTTATGCGTAAAAATACAAATTATTAGTGGTATCAATCCCAATCAATAAAGCAATAATTTTCATGTTGTACTTTCTTATATTTAGGCAATGTTAATGGGCTTTTAAATAACGGACAATCTGTAACTAATGTATGGTACTCTCCATTTTCCCCACAACAATCAATTCCTAAAGATTCTAGTTCTTCGAGTAATTCAAAATTTATCTGTCGTCCTAAAAAATCTTTTCCCAACTGTGTATTACAAGATACAATTACTGCTTTAATTCCTGCATTTATCATATCTATCACCAGTTGTTTTCTATATCCTTGCCATAAAGGCAAATACGCGTTAAGGCTTGAGGCTTGGCACACTTTTTCCTCCCAATCTCTATGAGCTTGGATATCAATATCACCAAAAACGGCTGTATTTATCTTATGTTTTACTGCTAGATTTTGAAGTGTTTCAATAAATTTCACTTCATAATTTGCCCAAGTCGCTTGACAAGTTTTTAAAGGCACTCCAATTTTAGAAGCTTGTTGTTGTAATAATTCTAAAGGAATACCATGCGATCTTGAAATTTTTCCATTCTCATTCATCATATTTAACAATACTACAACTTCACCACCTTGCTCAATAGCTTTCATCAAGGCAAAGCAACTGTCTTTACCTCCACTCCAAGAACTTAATAATATCATTGTAATTGATTGTAAAACGTTAATTGATGATCTGGTAGTAGTTCAGGGTGAAATATAGATATCAGATCCTTTAAAATTAAGTCTGGACGGTTTGGTCCTAACTCATAAAACAATAACCCTCCAGTTTCACCTGTACTATTAGCAATAAATGTATTTCCTTTTTTAAACGCATCAAACTCTTTATAATGAACATTTCTATTATTTAGCTCACGTTTAGTTGTTTCTTTCCCTAAAGTAATCCAATAATCGGCATGTTGGGCTTTATCTAAAACACTTTCTATATTTAATGATATACTCCCAGAACCTTTTGAATTTGCCCATAAATAGTTTCCTCCGGCATCTGTTATAAACTGAGCTGCCCGAGAATTACCATAAGGCACATGCCAAATATCTTTAAACATTGCCCCTGCTAGAGCGGTTGGTTTTTTAATAGTACTTACTGCTATTTTTTTTGCTTTATTATATTCATATTCAATATTATTAAATATATCATTTGCTAACTTTTCCTTTTTAAATAAGCATCCAAAAAACTTTATCCACTCTGCTCTTCCTAAAATATGTTTTTCTATCCAAGCAGCATTATACAATACCGGAATTCCAGCATTCTGTATGGTCCTAAAAGTTTTGTTATTTCCGTTAATTGCAAATCCAATAACTGCGTTTGGTTCCAAATCTAATAGTAACTCGGTATTTAAACTTTCATTTTCACCAAGCTCAACAACTTTGTTACTCTTAATTAACGTTCTTGTTTTTTGAGATGAAATGTATTTTGTGTTAGGAAAACCTACAAGCTTTTGTTCTTCTCCAAGAGCTTCTAATAACGGTATATGGGTTGTAGATGTGACCACAATTTTTTCTATCGGCACTTGTACTACAGCATCATATTCAATATTTTTTGGAACATCTACTCCTTTTTCTACTAATAAATATCGAAACTGTTTATCAGCATTTGGCCAAGGGCTATTTAAATTCACTATACTATACCCCGAAAATGTCTCAATTTCAAAACCAGATGCGTATTTTAAATTTAACTTAACTGAGGTTTCTGATGGTGCAATTTCTGAAGGTTTTGACCTTTCTTTACATGAAACAAAACATATAAAAAAAACAACTAGAAGTAATCTATAAAAACTCATTTTTTATTTTTTTGGAATTAAATCACAAAAATGAAAGCCCATTTCTTGTTTACTTGGAGTGCTTGAA
>CAJXHW010000409.1 GCA_913054565.1 uncultured Kordia sp.
GATAATTAAAAAGACACGTTTAAATAATCGCCACATATTAAATCCAGTTTTTAGGTTCTTGGAGTACTTTTATTAATTTTTCTTCTTCACTTCCTTCTTCAGGCAAATGGTTATAATGCCATTGTACTTTTGGCGGCAAACTCATTAATATACTTTCTATACGTCCGTTAGTTTTTAAACCAAACAACGTTCCTTTATCATGTACTAAATTGAACTCTACATAACGTCCTCTTCTTATCTCTTGCCAATCTTTTTGAGCCAAAGTATATTTAAGCTTTTTTCGTTTTTCAACAATTGGCACATAACTATTTAAAAAGCTATTCCCTATTTCTGTAACAAAATCATAACGCTCTTGTAAACTAATTTGATCTGTTTCCTTTAAATAGTCAAAAAACAAACCACCTATTCCTCTACCTTCGTTTCTATGAGTATTGTAAAAATACTCATCACAGCGTTTCTTATATTGCGGGTAAAATGTAGTATCATGTTTATCACATGCGTCTTTACATACTTGATGAAAATGAATAGCATCTTCATTAAATAAATAATAAGGGGTTAAATCTTGTCCACCTCCAAACCATTGTGTTACAATATTACCTTCATCATCATACATTTCAAAATAACGCCAATTTGCATGAACTGTAGGCACTAATGGGCTAATAGGATGAATCACTAAACTAAGTCCACAAGCAAAAAAGTTGCCTTGAGACACATTTAACGCTTTTTGCAATTGTTCTGGCAATTTCCCAAATACTGAAGATATATTAACACCTCCTTTTTCAAAAACATTTCCGTTTTCAATTACACGAGTTCGTCCTCCACCGCCCTCAGGTCTTTCCCACAAGTCTTCTTTAAAAGCAGCCTTACCATCTACATTTTCTAATGTTTTACATATAGAATCTTGTAACTGCTGAATATATGCTTGAAACTGTTCTTTCATAGTATTAAAAAGACTTATGCTTTATACTCTTTTACAGCGTCAATAAAAGCTTTTGCATTGTCCAACGGTATATTTGGCAAGATTCCATGTCCTAAATTAACTATGTATTTGTCTTTACCAAATTCGTTAATCATCTGGTGTACCATTTTTTTAATTACTGCAGGTGGCGATAATAAACGTGACGGATCAAAATTACCTTGTAACGTGATATTTCCTCCTGTTAAATAACGTGCATTACGTGCGGAGCATGTCCAATCTACTCCTAAAGCAGCAGCGTTAGACTTAGCCATCTCTCCAAGAGCAAACCAACAACCTTTACCAAATGCAATTACTGGCGCATCATCTTTTAAAGCTTCAATAATTTGATTGATATATTGCCAAGAAAACTCTTGATAATCTACCGGAGATAACATACCACCCCATGAATCAAATACCTGAACGGCATTAACACCAGCAGCAACTTTTGCTTTTAAATATGTTATAGTTGTATCGGTAATTTTTTGTAATAATTGATGTGCAGCAACTGGGTTTGTAAAACAAAACTCTTTAGCTTTATCAAAATTTTTACTTCCCTGACCTTGTACACAGTAACATAAAATTGTCCATGGCGACCCTGCAAAACCTATTAATGGAATTTCATTGTTTAATTTCTCCTTAGTTGCTTTGATACCTTCCATCACATAACCCAATGATTCTTGAACATCAGGCACAATAACATTATCAACATCTTTTTGTGTGCGCACTGGATTTGGTAAATAAGGCCCGAAATTTGGTTTCATTTCTACCTCAATATTCATTGCTTGCGGAATTACCAAAATATCTGAAAATAAGATAGCTGCATCCATTCCGTATCGTCTTATAGGCTGTACGGTAATTTCTGAGGCTAATTCTGGCTGACGACATCTTGTAAAAAAATCATACTTTTCTCTTATAGCAATAAATTCCGGCAAATATCTACCTGCTTGACGCATCATCCAAACTGGAGGTCTATCTACTGTTTCTCCTTTTAATGCTCTTAAAAATAAATCGTTTTTTATCATAGTGTCTGTCTTCAATTAACAAGAAAATTATGCAAGCAAAGATACTTTAATTGCTAAAGTTAACAATGCTAATCGCCTCTAAATTTTATGATCTGACATGAGAATTAAAACTTATAAAATGTATATTTGTTCAAATTAGAATTCATATCATGAGTGTAGTAGATATCGTTTTAGGAGCGTTGTTAGTTTTCGGGTTAGTTCGCGGGTTTATGAAAGGCTTATTTGTAGAAGTTGCTTCATTAGTTGCATTAGTAGCTGGAGTTTACGGTGCAATTCATTTTTCTCATTATGTTGGCGAAAAATTAAGCGACAATGTTACTTGGGATGAAAATTATGTAAATGTTACCGCTTTTGCAATCACATTCTTTGTAATTATTTTATTAGTTTCTTTAGCTGGAAAAGCATTTACAAAACTAGCTGAT
>CAJXHW010000410.1 GCA_913054565.1 uncultured Kordia sp.
TTAAGCTTGAAAATAAAGTTTATAAAGTGCTTATAAAAAATTATATTTGCAAACCAGAAATTTTACTATAAAAACTCAACATATATTGATAACGTCATTCTTTTTAAAAAAAAGTATTACCTCACATCAATTAGTTGAATATTAATACATAGAATCAAACACATGAAATCATTATCAGTTTCTGAATTATTAAAAGGCGAACAACTTTTACAAGAAATCACCATAAAAGGATGGGTAAGAACTTTTAGAGCAAATAGATTTATTGCTTTAAATGACGGTTCAACAATTAATAACATTCAATGTGTTGTTGATTTTGAAAACACAGATGAAACTGTATTAAAAAGGATTACTACAGGTGCTGCTGTAGCAATTACAGGAACATTAATTGAAAGTCAAGGTAAGGGGCAATCCGTAGAAATTGAAGTAAAAACTATTGATATTTTAGGAGATTCTGACCCTGAAACCTACCCTATTCAACCTAAAAAACACAGTTTTGAATTTTTAAGAGAAAATGCACATTTAAGAACGCGTACAAATACATTTAGTGCCGTTATGCGTTTGCGTTCATCTCTATCATTTGCAATACACAATTATTTTAACCAAAATAATTTCTATTATATGCACACTCCTATCATTACTGGTAGTGATGCTGAAGGTGCAGGTGAAATGTTTCAAGTAACCGGATTAGATGTAAAAAACCCTCCTTTAAATGATGGCGGTGCTATAGATTACTCAAAAGATTTCTTCGGAAAAGAGACTAATTTAACTGTTTCAGGACAATTAGAAGCTGAAACCTACGCAATGTCTTTAGGAAAGGTATATACATTTGGCCCAACATTTAGAGCAGAAAATTCAAACACATCACGTCATCTATCTGAATTTTGGATGATTGAACCTGAGGTTGCTTTTATGGATTTGGCAGGAAATATGGATTTAGCAGAAGACTTCTTGAAATCTGTAATTAATCACATTTTAGAAAACAATAAAGAAGATTTAGAGTTTTTAGAACAACGTTTACTCGATGAAGAAAAAAGCAAACCTCAAAAAGAAAGAAGTGAATTAAGCTTAATTGAAAAACTGAAGTTTGTTGCTGATAATAACTTCAAGCGTGTAAGTTACACAGAAGCTATTGACATCTTAAAAAACTGTAAACCAAACAAAAAGAAAAAATTCAATTACATCATTGAAGAATGGGGAGCTGATTTACAAAGTGAACATGAACGTTACTTGGTTGAAAAACACTTTAAGTGTCCTGTAATATTATTTGATTACCCCGCAAACATTAAAGCATTTTACATGCGTTTAAATGATGATGGCAAAACAGTACGCGCAATGGACATACTATTCCCAGGGATAGGTGAAATGGTAGGTGGTGCTCAACGTGAAGAGCGTTTAGACGTGCTTATAGAAAAAATGAAAGCTATTGGTATTGATGAAAAAGAATTATGGTGGTACACTGATTTAAGAAAATATGGTTCAGCAGTTCATTCTGGTTTTGGATTAGGTTTTGAGCGCTTAGTAATGTTTGCTACAGGTATGGGAAATATTAGAGATGTTATCCCTTTTCCAAGAACACCGCAAAACGCAGAATTTTAAACCTCATAAAATAATCTCTTAAAAGTAACCTACAAGATTCCAAAACCTTGTAGGTTTTTTTATCTTTACATTATTATGCTAAAACAATTCTTACAATTCAAGTTATCTCAAAAATTATCTCCTCAACAAATTCAGTTGATGAAGTTAATACAGTTGCCTACACAAGCATTTGAACAACGTATTAAACAAGAGTTGGAAGAAAACCCAGCTTTAGATGATAGTAAAGAAGACTATCCCGAAGATGAATTTGATAACAATGAATATGACGACAGCTATGATAATGACACTATCAATACAGAGGATATAAATATTGATGAGTATTTAAGTGATGATGACACCCCTAGTTATCGTTTACAGGCAAATAATTACAGTGCAGATGATGATGATAAAAGTGTTCCTTACGCTTCGGGAATGACATTTACACAACACCTTATAAACCAACTAAACACCTTTAGTTTAAACGAACAGGAGTATTTAATTGCAGAATTTTTAGTAGGTAGTATTGGTGAAAGTGGCTACATCCGAAGAGAGTTAATCGATATTGTTGATGATTTAGCATTTACACAAGCTATATACACTGATGAAGAAGAGGTTGAGAAAGTCCTTAAAGTTGTTCACAAACTAGAACCTACAGGTGTAGGCGCACGTAATTTACAGGAATGCTTGTTGCTTCAATTACAACAAAAACAAAAAACAAAAGCTGTAGAGTTAGCCACAAGCATAATAAAAGAAACCTTTGATCAGTTTGCTAAAAAACATTACAAAAAATTAATTCAAAAATTTAATATCACGGAAGAGGA
>CAJXHW010000411.1 GCA_913054565.1 uncultured Kordia sp.
TATATAACTAATTAAAAAGAGGGGTATTGCCCCTCTTTTTAATTTAAATTCCTTTTCTCAATAAAAAATCGCTTCATTAAGTTGCTACAATCGCTTTCAAGAACACCTCCAATAACTTTTGTTTTCGGATGTAATTTAGTTCCCATTGCTTTAAAGCCTCTAGATACATCTGGCGCACCAAAAACTACCGTATCAATCTGTGACCAATATAATGCTCCTGCACACATTTGACAAGGCTCTAATGTGACGTAAATTTTACATTTTTTTAAATATTTCCCTCCTAAAAAATCAGCCGCAGCTGTAATGGCCTGCATTTCTGCATGTGCTGTCACATCATTTAATAATTCTGTTAAATTATGTGAACGAGCAATCACTCTATTATCAATAACAATAACTGCACCAACAGGAATTTCTCCTTTAGAAAAAGCCATTTCAGCTTCTTGTAACGCTTTTTTCATAAAGTATTCATTTGAAAACAAGTCTTCCATAAAGGTAAAAATACTACTTTTGTTTTATGTCAAACAATTTACTTGAAACAATATTTAACCCTTTAGATTTAAGGCAACTTAAAAGAGCTCAATTACCTGCTCTTGCAAAAGAATTACGTGAATTTATAATTGATATTATTGCTACAAAAGAAGGGCATTTAGGAGCTAGTTTAGGAGTCGTTGAATTGACTATTGCGCTACATTATATTTTTGATACACCAAACGACTTATTAGTCTGGGATGTTGGCCATCAAGCATATCCACATAAAATACTTACTGAACGCAGAAAACAATTTCACACTAACAGACAATTAGGTGGCCTTGCAGGTTTTCCTAGCAGAAAGGAAAGTATTTATGACACTTTTGGCGTAGGACACTCATCAACATCCATATCTGCTGCTTTAGGTATGGCAATGGCTTCAAACTTAAAAGGTGAAACCGAAAAACAACATATAGCAGTTATTGGTGATGCATCAATAGCAAGTGGAATGGCATTTGAAGCCTTAAATCATGCTGGAGTTTCTAAAGCCAACTTGTTGGTAATACTAAATGATAATGCTATTGGCATTGACCCTAGTGTAGGTGCCTTAAAAAACTACTTTACAAATATTAAAAAAGGAAAAGATAAGCATCAGCATAATATTTTTGAAGCTTTAAATTTTGACTACTCTGGCCCTATTGATGGGCATGATTTCGAAAAATTAATTTCAGAATTCAATCGCTTAAAAAACATAAAAGGGCCAAAGTTTTTGCATGTTATCACTACTAAAGGAAAAGGCTTAAAACAAGCAGAAGATAACCAAGTAAAATATCACGCTCCTGGTAAATTTAATGCCAAAACAGGTGAATTAACTTTTAAGTCTACTAAAAATTTAGCTCCAAAATATCAAGATGTATTTGGTGAAACTATCCTTGAACTTGCTTTAAAAAACAACCACATTGTTGGTATTACACCTGCAATGCCCACAGGGAGTTCTTTAAAAATAATGATGGATGCATTACCTAGTCGGGCCATAGATGTAGGTATTGCTGAGCAACATGCTGTAACTTTAGCCGCAGGGATGGCGACTCAAGGTTTACATGTGTTTTGTAATATTTACTCAAGCTTTTTACAACGTGCTTATGATCAAATTATACATGATGTAGCTTTACAGAATTTGCCTGTAATATTTTGTTTAGACAGGGCTGGTTTAGTTGGTGAAGACGGAGCAACTCATCATGGGGTATTTGATATTGCCTATTTAAGATGTATACCAAATATAATTATATTCTCTCCTAGAAATGAGATTGAATTAAGAAACATATTATATACATCACAACTGGGATTAAAACATCCTATAGCAATTAGATACCCTCGAGGAAGAGGTGTGCTTGTTAAATGGAGAAAACCATATGAGAAAATAAACATTGGTACCGGTGTTTGCTTAAAAAACGGGAGTGCTATTGCTGTGCTTAGTATAGGTCATATTGGCAACTCTTTACAAGAAGTGTTTACCTATTTTTCAAAAAATGAGCTCAACAAAATTGCTCACTATGATATGCGTTTTGTAAAACCTCTTGACAAAAAATTACTGCACACTATTTTTAAAACACATGAAACTATAATGACTATAGAAGATGGTTGTGCAGGTGGTGGTTTTGGAAGTGCAATACTAGAATTTTCAGCTAAACACAACTACAAAAACAACATTCAAATTATGGGTATTCCTGACGAATTTATTGAACACGGAACCGTAACCGAACTGTACCATCAAGTTGCATTATCACCTGATAAAATATATCAGAAAATAAAAAAAGTCTTATAAAAAAAGGAGCGTTTTAAACGCTCCTTTTTCATTTATGAATTCATTAATGCTTCAATTTCTTCAATTTCCAACGGAATATTTGCCATTAGATTTAGTGGTTCT
>CAJXHW010000412.1 GCA_913054565.1 uncultured Kordia sp.
AGAACTTACAGACAAGATATTAGTTAATGCAACTTTTTTACAGCGAACATATCTCAAATAATTCTGCTCAATTTACTTTTGATAAAATTGAAAGCAGGCACATTGTTAAGGTTCTTAGAAAAAAAACCGGGGACCAATTAAATATTACCAATGGAAAAGGTGATTTATTCACTGTAGAAATTGCACTTCCTAACGAGAAAAAATGCCTTGTAAACATTGTTAAATCTGAGAAACAACAAAAGCCTTGGAACTACTATTTACATATTGCCATTGCGCCAACTAAGAACAATGATCGCTACGAATGGTTTCTTGAAAAAGCAACAGAAATTGGCATTGATGAAATCACTCCAATAATTTGCAAACATTCGGAAAGAAAAGTGATTAAAAAAGAGCGTTTTGATAAAGTTATTATCTCGGCTATGAAACAATCTTTAAAATTTCAATTACCTAAATTAAATAATGCTGTTTCCTTTTCAGAATTTATTTCAAAAGAAATAGAAGGAGAAAAATTTATAGCCCATTGCGAAGAAACAGTTAAAAAATCGTTAAAACAATCAGCGCAAAACTCAAGAAAGATTACAATTTTAATTGGACCCGAAGGAGATTTTTCAACTGCTGAAATTGAAAAAGCGTTCAACAATAATTTTAAACCTGTTACATTTGGAGCAAGTAGATTAAGAACTGAAACTGCAGGTATTGTTGCTGTACATAGCGTTTCAATAATTAACGAAAACTAATGAAAAGGTTCGTGTTCATTTTTTCAATACTTTTTAGTTCATTTACTTTCGGACAAGAATTGGCAACACTAAAATATGATGGCGGTGGCGATTGGTACTCTAACCCTACTGCCCTACCGAACCTCATCCAATTTTGCAATAATAACATTCAAACGAAAATAGCCTTAAACCCAACTTCTGTTGAAGTAGAAAGTATTGACTTGTTTAACTACCCTTTAGTGTTTATGACCGGACATGGTAACGTTTTTTTTACAGACATTGCTGTTGAGAATTTACGAAACTATTTAAGCTCAGGAGGCTTTTTACATATATCGGATAACTATGGGTTAGACTCCTACATTAGAAGAGAAATGAAAAAGGTATTTCCAAATTCAGAATTTGAAGAAATACCCTATAATCATCCAATTTATCATCAAGCCTATAAATTTGAAAATGGCATTCCTAAAATTCATGAGCATGATAACAAGCCTGCTCAAGGATTTGGCATTTTTATTGACGGTAGACTGGTTTGCTTCTATGACTTTGAAACTGATTTAAGCGATGGTTGGGAGGATGCTTCTATTCATAACAATCCGGAAAGCACCAGAGAAAGAGCACTACAAATGGGCGCAAATATTGTGCAATATGCTTTTTCTAATTAATCGACAACAATTCTTAAAATTGGTGTATATTCCCCAAAATTAACTACTACTAAATGAATGAGCACTTAGATGCAATTCGAATAAATTTTAACGAAGACGGACTTTGGGTATTAAACATTGCGTTAGCGGTTATTATGTTTGGAGTTGCAATAGGTATAACTTTAGACGACTTTAAACGACTTGTGCAAAACCCTAAAATTGTACTAACGGGAGTTGTTTCACAATTTATATTATTTCCTGCAGTTACCTTTTTATTTATTAAAGTTATTGACCCTGCTCCAAGTATCGCTTTAGGAATGCTTTTAGTTGCTGCTTGTCCTGGCGGAAACATCTCAAATTTCATGACACAAATGGCAAAAGGTAATGCTGCGCTATCTGTAAGTTTAACGGCATTTGCTACTGTTATTTGTTTAGTTATGACTCCGCTTAATTTTCAATTTTGGAGCAATTTACACGAACCTACGTCACTTCTCCTACAAAAGGTAGAACTTGATCCTTGGAAATTAATTAAACTCGTTATTTTAATTTTAGGAATTCCATTAACTCTAGGAATTACTTTTAGAAGATTGAAAGAAAACTTGGCTTTAAAGGTGATGAAATATTTAAAACCATTTTCGGTAATTGTATTTATTGCATTAATTATTATTGCTTTTTCTAACAACATCGATATCTTTTTAGATCATATTCACTACGTGTTTTTTATTGTTTTAGCACATAATATTCTAGGGTTGGTTCAAGGTTATTTTGCCGGACAGGTAATGAAATTAAGTTTTGAGAATAAAAAAACACTCGCCATAGAAACTGGAATTCAAAATGCTGGATTGGGACTTGTTTTGGTGTTTGCTTTTTTTGATGGTCTTGGCGGCATGGCATTACTCGTTGCCTTTTGGGGTATTTGGGATATTCTTTCAGGTCTTTTGATAGCAACTTATTGGGGACGTAAAAAAACAAATAAATGAAGCAACTATGGATAAATATTGTTAAAAATTACATCCGAATTGGACTATTCTTTT
>CAJXHW010000413.1 GCA_913054565.1 uncultured Kordia sp.
ACAGTATAGAAAATGAAAACCTAATTATAAAATGTGGTTTCTTTACTTACAAACCCATTGCAATTAAATCTATTAAAAAAATAACCAGAACTAAAAGTATCATATCATCTCCTGCACCATCTTTTGACCGTTTAGAAATAGCATATGGTAAGTTCGATTCGATTATTATTTCGCCTAAAGATAAGGCGGCATTTACAAGGGATTTAGTAAATCTAAATCCTAATATTATAAACAATGTTAGGGAATGACGTTGAGTTATAATTGTGTTTAAGATTTTGTAAATTAAAAACATGGAAGAGAAACCAAGGCTTGCCAGACTTACTGCTATTATTACACAATTACAATCCAAAAGAATTGTAACAGCGAAATACTTGTCCGAAAAACACAATGTAAGTATTAGAACCATTTATAGAGATATTAGAACCTTGGAGAAATCTGGTGTCCCGGTTGTTACAGAAGAGGGTAAGGGATATTCTATAATGGAAGGGTATCATCTTCCGCCAGTTTTGTTTACAGAGGATGAAGCGAATGCTTTAATTACCGTAGAGCAATTAGTTGTGCGTAATAAGGATCAATCTTTTAGCGATAATGTTTCGAGTGCTATTGAAAAGATTAAGTCTATTTTAAGATATTCACAAAAGGGAAATGCAGATTTATTGTCAGAGCGAATTTATTTTGGAGGGCATCAAAATCAGGAGAAATCGAGTAATAATTTAATGCAAATTCAAGCAGCCATTATTCATTTTGAAGTGTTAAAAATGAAGTATCAATCTTCAAAAAATGAAAGCACAATTAGAACCATAGAGCCATTTGCTATATACAGTATCAACGGAAATTTTTTATTGATAGCCTTTTGCAGATTGAGAAATGATTTTAGAGCCTTTAGAATCGATTTTATTCAATCCCTTTTATCAGAAAATGAAAAATTTACACCACATAATATGACAATTCAAAAATATTTTGAAGATTATGTGAAAAGTTAAAACACCCCTGACATAACATTGTCACAGTTCCATTTTATGTTTGCACTATATTAATTTAAAAACTTATAAAAATGGAAATTTTCAAAATTATCACGCTTGCATTATCTGGTCTGTTACTATTCTTAGTTGGAGTTATGAGACTGAGTCAACCAATAAAAACATACTTGAAGAATTCAGGAATTAAATTGGATAATGATGTCGATCTTTTGAATGAAATCAGAGGTGTGAGTTCATTAATGTTATTAGCCGGAATAGTTATTTTATTAGGTGCTTTTATTCCTGAGTTTTCTATGACTTCACATTCTTTTGCAATTCTTTTATTCGTTGGATTTGCCTTTGGACGAATGATAAGTATTAAAGTTGATGGAAAACCAAACAAATTGATAATTCAAGGATTGATCTTTGAACTTGTATTTGGATTTGCAAATATTTTTTGTCTTTTCTATTTGATTGCCTAGAAAATATTTGAGGTGTAAGGCTATTAATTAAGGATTTTCCTTGTAGATTTAGGGTTTAAAATTGATCGATTAAACTATTATTTATGAACCCATTTCACCTAGCAATACCTGTAGAAGACCTTGAAAAATGTCGAAAATTTTATAGAGATGTACTACAATGTACAGAAGGTAGAAGTGATACCCATTGGGTCGATTTTAATTTTTTTGGACATCAATTAGTCATTCATCATAAAGACGGTTTTAAAGCCAAAGAAGAACATCTTTCTAATGCAGTGGACGGTCATGAAGTTCCTGTTCCTCATTTCGGAGCGGTTTTAGATTGGGAAGAATGGGAAGTTTTGGCGAATAAGTTAAAAGCAATGAATATGCCATTTGTAATTGAGCCATACATCCGATTTAAAGGTAAAGTGGGAGAGCAGGCGACCATGTTTTTCTTAGATCCTGAAAACAATGCGTTGGAGTTTAAAGCCTTTAAGAATATGGATCAATTATTTGCAAAATAGATAGAGATATGAAAAAAATTAGTCTAGTATTGGTGTTAATGTTAACACTTTCATGTAATCAAAGTGTTGAAGAATTAACGATTGAAACGGTTGTAGAAGACTATGTTCGGTTGGTGTTAGAAATTGGGCAGTACAATACTTCATTTGTCGATGCTTATTTTGGCCCAGAAGAATGGAAACCGACTGCTGAGGTTGCGGAGGTTTTTCCTAAGGATAATTTTGTAGATCGTTCGAATCATTTAATAGAACAATGTGAAACATTATTGAAAAGTAAAGATCCTGAAACAAATTCAGCAAGGATAAATATGCTTAAAAAGCAATTAATAGCCGTTAGAACGAAAGTTCAAATGATTGCAGGAGAAACGTTTTCTTTTGATAAAGAGGCCGAATTGTTATATGATGCTGCACCTCCACATTTTGATGCGG
>CAJXHW010000414.1 GCA_913054565.1 uncultured Kordia sp.
ATCTTTTTACTAATTGTAACCTTAACAGGTTCTTTGCATGTTATATATCACTTGTTTTCTAAGAACACTCAATACCCTAGGAACTTTTTTCAGAAAGAAGATTTATCTCTAAGATACCTTGTTTTATCATTCGTTTTTTTATTATTAATTCCATTTTTGAACGGAGTATATGAACCTTATCTGCTTCTCTATCTTTTGTTGTTAATATGGTCAAACGATAGTTTTGCCTATTTAATTGGAAAGAATTTTGGAAAGCGTAAACTGTTTGTAAGTGTTTCTCCAAAAAAAACTATTGAAGGTTTTATAGGAGGAATTATTTTTACAATGATAGCAGGTATCATAATCTCTTATTACTCAGCATTGTTTTCAATAATACACTGGGTTGTTTTATCTTTAATAGCTTCTGTATTAGGTACGTTAGGGGATTTAATAGAGTCAAAATTTAAAAGACAAGCAAACATAAAAGACAGCGGAACTATTATGCCTGGGCATGGAGGGTTGTTGGATAGATTGGATAGCTTGTTGTTTGTTGCACCCTTTGTATATTTGTACATCCATTATATAATTTAGAAAATGCTACATTTTCATAAAGAAGGCTATAAAATTATCACAATAACATTTGTTCTTGTGATTGCCGGAGTTTTACTTTCAGAAAAATTTATTGAAATATTTTGGTTGCTTAAAACCGTACAAATACTTCTATTAGTTTTGTTAGGTTTAATTCTTCAGTTTTTTAGAAACCCTAAGAGAGTAACACAGATGAATGATCAACAAATTATTGCACCAGTTGATGGTAAAGTTGTGGTCATTGAAGAAGTTGAAGAACCTGAGTATTTTAAAGGAAAAAGAATACAGATTTCTATATTTATGTCGCCTTTAAATGTTCATGTTACGCGTTATGCTTTGGGAGGAGTTGTAAAATACAGTAAATATCACCCTGGTAAGTATTTAGTTGCATGGCATCCAAAGGCTTCCACAGAAAATGAAAGAACTACAATTGTAGTAGAGAACCAAGCTTTTGGAGAAGTTTTATATCGGCAAATAGCAGGAGCAATGGCAAAAAGAATTGTAAATTATGCCGTTGAAGGAAGTACAGTAGTTCAAGGAACAGACGCAGGTTTTATAAAATTTGGAAGTAGAGTAGATGTTTTTCTACCTTTAGGAACAAATATAAAGGTGAAACTTGGAGATAAAGTAAAAGGGGGAGTGCAAGTAATAGCAGGTAATTAAATGAAGACTAATTTAGATAAGGAGTTTGATAAAGCTTTTGATCTACTTTCTGAATTAAAGGAAAGTTTGCCACAAGATGTAATGCTTAAATTATATGCTTATTACAAGCAAGCTACTTCTGGAGATATATTTTCGTTTAATAGTGAATCCGATGTTAGAAATGGATTTAAATTTAATGCTTGGATGCAGTTAAATGGGATGTCTCAAGAAGAAGCAAAGCAAGAATATATCATTCTTGCAAAAGAGATTTTAACAACTAATTTTAATAGATAGTCATGAAAAAATTAAGCACTTTAGTTCTACTTTTTTTTATTGCTTTTCAGATGTCATCTTGTAAGTCTGATAAGAAAAAGGAAAAAAAAGAAGAGAAAGTATCAACTGCGGCATTTGTATTAAGTAAAGCTAAAAACTCGATTAATTGGGTTGGATATAAGACGACAGAAAAAATTCCGGTTAAAGGTAAGTTTAAGAAAGTAAACATTACCTCTGGAGGTGAAGGAAATAGTGTGAAAGAAGCAATTCATAACGCAGAGTTTTCAATTCCAGTGAGCAGTATTTTTACTTCTGATACCAGTAGAGATTATAAGATTAGAAAATTCTTTTTTGGAATTATGGAAGCTACGGAGTTATTGTCTGGGAAATTAGTAATTGAAAATGAAACTGCAGGTTTTGCTGAGATTACAATGAACGGAATTACTGAAAAGTTACCTTTTACTTATGAAGTTAATGGAAAAGAGTTTACAATGTCTACAACAATGGATGTGGTAAACTGGAATGCAAAAAATGCTGTAGATTCACTCAACGATGTTTGTAAGGACTTACATAAAGGACTAGATGGAGTTACCAAAACATGGTCTGAAGTAGCTATTAATATTTCATCCGTTTTTGAATAAGTATTTTTAAAAGAATATTAAAATCCGCTTTTATAGCGGATTTTTTTATGGAATATGTTTTGTGGGAATTAAAAAATATTAAAGTAAATAGCGATGAAAGCAAGGGTGTCAATCATTCCATGAACCACAATGCAGAACCATAAATCATTCTTTTTTAAATGAAATAAGACAGCAATCATAGCACCAGTTAATCCACTAAGAATTTGACCTGTAATACCTCGGTACGCATGAATAAA
>CAJXHW010000415.1 GCA_913054565.1 uncultured Kordia sp.
CAGTTGAAATTTCATATTACTTTTACAATTCTTATAGTATCTTCGCTAAAAAAAGAAAATGAATTTAGTGTTAGTTATAGCAGGTTTGGTATTGTTGATTTTTGGAGGTGATTGGCTTTTAAAAGCCGCAGTAGGATTGTCATTAAAATTAAATATTCCAAAAATTGTTATTGGTATGACAGTAGTATCATTTGCAACATCTGCACCAGAACTAATTGTAAGTGTAAAATCTGCGTTAGATGGGTTTCCTGATTTAGCATTAGGTAATGTTATTGGTTCTAATATTGCTAACCTAGGGTTAGTGTTAGGTATTACAGTTTGTTTGGGTAGTATGGATATTCAAAAGAGTTTTTATAAAACGGATTGGCCTGTAATGATGATAGCCTCAGTATTACTATATGTTTTCATAGCTTATGATGAGGTTATTGTGTTTTATGAAGGTGCTATTTTGTTTTCTTTTTTAATTATATTTTTGGTGTACTTATTAAAGTTTCAGAAAAAAGCGGTTGTTGATGAAATGCCCGAAGATGATGTAGAATTGCCATTATATAAAGTGGTGATGTTTTTAGCCTTAGGTGGAGTAGCTCTTTGGGGTGGGTCAGAGTTGTTGATAAACGGCGCTGTAGGTATGGCTCAACATTTTGGTATAAGTGAACGTATTATTGGTGTTACTGTTGTTTCTATAGGAACAAGTATACCTGAGTTAGCAGCATCTATTATTGCTGTAATGAAAAAAGAAAAAGCCATTTCATTAGGTAATTTAATTGGTTCAAATGTATTTAATATTTTGGCGGTATTAGGTATTACATCAATGATTACGCCTGTTTCGGTTATGGATAAAGGATTGTTGACTAATGATTTGTATTGGATGTTAGGAATTTCATTTTTGATTTTGCCATTAGTGTTTTTTCCTAAGAAATTACGATTAAATTGGAAAGATGGTATTGTGTTGTTAGGGCTCTATATAGCATTTGTGTATGTTACGGTATTTAATTAATGTTATATAAATGAACTTAAAAAGGGTTACTTAATATTAAGTAACCCTTTTTTAATGATGTAAAATGTATTATTATGCTAGTTTATCGCAAACAGGTTTTACTGTTTTAATAATTCTAGATGCAATCTTATACGGATCACCGTTAGAAGCAGGTCTTCTGTCTTCTAAATACCCTTTCCAGCCATTATCAACAGTTAAAATAGGGATGCGTATTGAAGCACCTCTATCTGAAATACCGTAGCTAAAGTCAGTAATAGCAGCAGTTTCATGAAGTCCTGTTAAACGCTGATCATTATGTTCGCCATAAATATCAATATGTTCTTGAGTTACAGGTCTAAATGCTTCACAAACTTGCATGTAAATTTCTTTAGAACCACAAGTTCTTAAAGTTGTATTAGAGAAGTTAGCATGCATACCTGAACCATTCCAATCACCTTTTACAGGTTTTGGATGGTATTCAATATAATAGCCGTATTGTTCAGTTAAACGGTCTAGCAAATAACGGGCAATCCAAATTTCATCACCAGTTTTACGAGCTCCTTTTGCAAACAATTGAAATTCCCATTGTCCTGATGCAACTTCTTGGTTAATACCTTCAAAGTTTAATCCTGCAGCAATACATAAGTCAGCATGTTCTTCAACGAAGTCTCTACCATGTGTATTTTTACCACCTACAGAACAATAGTACATACCTTGTGGTCCTGGGTAACCTCCAACAGGGAATCCTAAAGGTAATTGTGTTTTGGTATCCATGATAAAGTATTCTTGTTCAAAACCGAACCAGAAATCGTTGTCTTGATCATCAATAGTAGCACGAGCATTAGATGCATGTGCTGTACCATCAGCATTCATTACCTCAGTCATTACTAAATAACCGTTTACTCTTGCTGGGTCTGGATAAATAGCTACTGGTACTAAAACACAGTCTGATGAATCACCAGAAGCTTGTCTTGTTGACGATCCATCAAAAGACCAGTTTTTAAGTTCTTCAATAGTACCTTGAAAATCATCATGATCCTCAACTTTTGTTTTACTTCTTAAATTCTGAGTTGGTTCATAACCATCTAACCAAATGTACTCTAATTTAATTTTAGCCATAATTAATAAAAATAGTATGTGTTGTTGTCATAAATTAAGTGGCAAAGATAGAATTTTTTGTGTAAGCTACTAACAAAATCAGGAGGGTTTTAACGCAGATTTTTTAAATTCATTTACAAGTCAATAAAATTGTGCTCAGACAATTAATTTCAAATTTGATATAAGAAAATGTTAAACAAATATACTTAATGTGTTGTTGTTTTTATAGTTGTAAAATGAGTTTATATTGTTACTTTTGTTAGCTATAAT
>CAJXHW010000416.1 GCA_913054565.1 uncultured Kordia sp.
AATTATCTATACCTTTTATTATAAAATCTACTCTATCTTGTTCTTTATATATTGTAGCTATTTTTATTAATGTTTTTATTGAAATCGCAGAAAAATCTTCACTTGTGTTGGCTGTTTTCCAAGCTACATTCTGTAATCTTTTTGTTATAGTTGCTATTTCTAAAGTATTAATAAGTCCTCTTTCGTATAAATTAATAATGCTATCATTTCTTTTAAAGGTTATTAAAAATTGATCTTTTGAGGATAAAATTTCCTTATGGTTTTCTTTTATTTCTTTATTAATTGATGCCACTAAAAGTTGTGCTTTCATTTTCCGATCTCTATCTTCTTTCCATGAATTTAATGCCAGTGCAAGCAATAATCCTACCATAACAGCAGGTATGTCTGTTAGAAACTTTTTAAAGAGTTTTGAAGTTTTGGTACCCATTGTAAGAATTAGCTTATTTATTAAGGAGAATCATAAACCGATTTTTTAAAGGAACCCTAATGCCTGGTTTTTATAGTTTATGTATCAGTTTTAATTTGAAAAAGCCTTTATATAATTTCTTATTTTTTCTATTGAAGGAGCGTTTAACTTTTTTCTTTCTTTACTATTTACAGCAGTAGTATCTATTTTTTTTGGATCCAAAGCAGGTTTCCCATTTTTAAAAGTTAAACCTTGTGTACCATACCATTGCTTTTTGTCTTGTTTCAGAAGATATCTATCTTTAGTAGCAGCAACAAGCCATGGCGCCATTATATGAGGGTTCTTTTTCTTATACGCCTTTTTAGCTAACTTGTGTGCTAGTTTGTAGTCTTTTTCTACATTTCCATGGTGCATAATCATGGCAGCTTTATAATAATCATCAGCAGACTGTACTTTTCTTTTTCTCAAAAGCACTTTCACTCTTAAACGTCTAATAGAATCTTCTTTAGCTAAATTTTTATTAACCTTTCCAGATAATCTTGCGGTTTGATCTTTTGCATAAAAAGCAGCTATTTCTCTATTATTTGACTTATAGTACTTTTTTATACTTGGTGTAATTTTATTCCAATACCCAGTTTTTCTCAGGTTATCTAAGTCCTTATCGTACTCCAGATGTGCCATATCATTCCATCCTTCATCAATACTTTTTTTCAAATACTGTGCAGATTTATCAACAACATTGTCTTTACTATAAAAACAAGCGACTTCATAATATGCAGTGCTAACCTTTTTAATTTCTCCTACTTCAATGGCTTTAAGTTTTAAATCTGCTGCATCAACGAAACGTTTTTCTAATTTCGCAATGGTTGATTTAAATCCATACTTAGTAGTATCTCCCATTACGGTATATGTTTGTTTACCTATTTTTACTTTTACACTGTGCTGCGAAAAGGAGTTCGAAGCATAGAGAGTTAACAAGGTTATAATGATTGTTTTTCTCATTTTTACTTTATTAATTTATCAATTGTATTCTTCAAATTATCTATACTTTTATCTATAGTTTCCTCTTCAATACCAACATTTAGGTATTGAATAACTCCTTTTTTGTCTATAATAATATTAGATGGGTACCCAGGTACTTTAAATTGTCTTGCTATCTTTTTAGAATTAGGAATGATTTGATAGTCAAAATCTGTATGACTTAAGAATCTACCTAAGTTAGTTTCAGAATCTAATGCAAAACCAATAAAGGCAATATCTTTTCTACCTTCATAACTTGCAACAAGCTTATTTAGTCCTGGCATTTCTAATATGCAGGGTGGGCAAGCAACAAACCAAAAATTTATTACGATTACTTTTCCTTTAAGCTTTGAATAACTTACTTGATTACCGTAAATATCCATTGCTGAAAAAGTACTTGCTTTTTTTCCTATTTGAGATTTAAATTGAGTTTTCTTTACGTTTACTATATTAACTTTTGGAGGTGTAATATATATTGTATCTCTTCTTCCTTTTTCACCTTTGACTATTTTATGAAAAATATGGGTTCCTTTAAAAGTTTGGAACTCTTTTTCAGAAATTATTCTACCGTCTATTTTTGATTTATATATTGCTTTAATTTCTCTAATGCTAATTTGGGCATTGGCCATATTAATAAAGCAAAACACAATCAATGTGAGTGTAAAGATTTCTTTTTTATATCTCATTTATTATTTATTTAAATTAAACTTCTTTTGAACGACATCTGCGGCTTGATGTTCAATACTTTTTAAAGGAATAAGTACAGATTTGAGAATATAGTACGAACACACCAAAGCAAACAACAAGAGTATTACTGTCGAGCTCAATGCACTAAGGGTATGGTCATATAAAGTTTGATAAGAAACACCAGCATGGGACTGTACAATCAATTGCCCGGCTATTCGCCAACCATCACTC
>CAJXHW010000417.1 GCA_913054565.1 uncultured Kordia sp.
TTTCATTAATTTAATTTTTAAAAAAAGCCTATGAAATTAATCCGTAGGCTTTTTAAGTTAATAAAGGATTATCAACAGGAAAGATGTGTTTAATATCTTCTACGTCTTTTAGAGCGTTTATTCGATTTTCTTTTCGCTAAAGCTTTAACTCTTTTTTTTCCAGTAGCGGACAATTTTCTGTAGTCCGAAAGGCTTAATATTTTTCGCATAATAATTTATAATTTGATTCCTAAAAATTTAAATATTTGTTTTCTACAAATGATAACAAAAGCAACTACTAAAATTGGTAAAGTGTCATTATTGAAAATTGAACCTTGTTTTTGTGTTGTAGTAGGGTTGCCATTCTGATCCGTAATGGCGATTCTAGATGTATCAACTTGTGAAACACTATAAGAATAATATAATCCTGTGTGATTGCCTGTAAAGGGCTTAATATTAGGATGGAAATTCTTTACAAATGTGTGCGGTTGTACTTTTGATGATCTAACAGTAGCTGATTTTTTTAATTCTAAAACCAAAGATTCAAAATTTGGTAAAAAACTCTTTACAATTTTTAAACCTTCTGCATTACCTTGCTTTGAGTTAGTCCTAGAGCTTCCTTTTATATGTGCTTCATAAAAAAGAACCATATAATTATAAGCTTTGCTTAATTCTGTTAACATTTTTGACGGTGTGTCTTTGTGTTTAGATACAACACTAGGAATAACAACTTCTAAAAATGTTTTACCATGACTAGCAAATTTTGAAGGAGATGAACCCGCGAAAGCGTTTTTAATTGGAGTTAATAATGTACTACCAATTAAAGAACCGACAGGTCCACCTAAAAAAGTACCAACAGAACCACCTAATAATTTAGAAACTCCTGATAGAGCTCCACCAGTGGATGCACCACTGGAATATTTAGAGCCCCAATTATTTAGAGTGTTAAAAATAGATGTATTTGTTGTAACTGGCGGATTTATTGAAAACATTTATTTCGATTTAATCGTAAATACGTTTGTCTTTCTCGTCTTCATCTGTAAAGGTTAATTGTTGCTTAACCCATCTGAAAAGAAATACGTATAAAATTGATGATCCAAGACGAAACATAATACCCTTATGTAGCTTAATATAAAGTTGTTCTAACTTATTAGGCTCGTCAGTTGTACTGGCATCGTCTTGCCATTTTTTCACATCTTTCCTGAGTTGTGTGTGATCGTCAGAACTTCCAAGGTGTAAATCCTCTTGAAGTTGAACCATCATTTCAAATAATTTCATAATTGATAGTCTTTATTAGTTAGTGAAAAATTAATTACAGAGCTTGTGCAAGCTTAACTACAATAACTCTTGTATCAGTATCGGTTTGCTTATCAAACGTAGTTTTTAATCTAGGGTTTGAAAGTGCAACAACTGGATCATTGATAACAACTAAGTTTCGAACGTCAGAATCAGGATTGACAGATAAATACTCGTTATTTAGAGCAATCAACATATTTTGAGATATGTTGGCTGTCATTTCGGGAGAAATAATATCTATACCCTGTGGTTTAGCTTTGTTTGATGCGTCATAAGTAGCACCTAAGTCAGTAACTAAGACAGCTCTAACAACATTTGAACCTAAACGTTCGTCATAATTCAAGTTACCCGCACCAACTGTATCAACAGTAATCTCAGGAATTACACCAAAAGTGTTTTCGTGACTCGTTTCGAAGGTTTCGAAATTAACAGTAGAGTCAGCTCTTACAGCATTAACGAAAGCAGATTCGTTAAATTTAAAACCGAATATTAATTCGACTGTGTCGGTGGTTAAAATTGGCATATCTCCAAAAGAGAAATACATTTTATAACCACTAGTTAATTTTTGAATAGCTCTTTCATAGTTTGTAGTTTGTTGATACAAAGCTATAAGTAAGTCGTGAAGGCCACCGTTATAAATGTCAACAGTATCTCCATTTACAGTATTTTTTAACTGTAGACTTAAAGTAATTTCATTTAAGTCTGAAATATCAGCAATAGCAGGTACTCCTGTTTGCGGATCAATGTCTAATAGGAAGCCTCCTATATTCTCGTTAGTTACCGAAAATTGGTCTTTCTTCCCAAATTTAATTAGTTTTTCCATTTCTTAAGATTTAGAGAATTAAGATTAAGCTTGTGATTTGTTTTGTCCATCTGCCATACCTTTAACAGTATCGCCTAAAACTGGAACTTTTGAAACCCATTCAATAACAGTAGGGGCGAAAATTGCACCAACAATTACCAAACCAATAGGAAGTAACCATGACATTAAGCCTTTTTTACGTCGTCTCATAATAAAAATTTATTTATTTGTTTTTTATACAAAGACAACTTAATACAGAA
>CAJXHW010000418.1 GCA_913054565.1 uncultured Kordia sp.
TAATTATTGTTTATTATTCTATTTCTTGTTTTACACTTCCACAGTTTAGCATCATATCTCCGAAATATGGGTTTAATATTTCTGATTCTAAACTTAACCAATGGGCACCATTATCATCATTTGCCATAGGGCAAAATTGTTGATAAACCAATTGATTAATACCAAAGGTTTGTACTGCTTTCGTAATAGCATCGGATAATAACATAAAATGTACGCGCTGTTTTTCAATGTCAGTTGTTGAAGCAATTGTTTGCCCCATTGCCTTCATTTCTTTTTCTAATGGCATCCATAGTTTGTGAGACTTTGAATTGGGTAACAATTTCATGTTTACCTTTTTAAGACTTTCTAGTAAGATAGAAGCATTAGAGTTTGCTGTTGACGCATCATCTTGTACCAAAGCATCTTTTAGTACAATGTAATTATCAAACACCGTTTTTAACTGTCCTTGAAATTTTGTTGAAACTTCTATTCGTTCAATAGTTTCTTCTGTACTTTCTGTGCTGTTTGAATTGTTCATCATAGATTTTTTACCATTCAATTGCGCCGCAGCATCTATGGTAAATGTGCCATTAGTTACGATTTCTTCACCGGGCTTTACTCCACTTGTTACTTCGTAAAGATCTCCAAATTTATTACCAAGTGTAATTTCTCGCATTTCAAAAACGGGCTCCTTTGAATTTGGCTTTATATAAACGATAGATCGCTTTCCAGTCCACATAATTGCCGACGAAGGAATTTGTACGGTAGTGTTTTCTACAGGATTTTCATTGGCAACAAGACCTTCAACAAACATTCCTGGCTTAAAAAGTCCGTCTTTATTTTTTAGGACCACTCTTATGTTTACCGTTCTTTTGCTACTATTCAATATAGGGTCAATAAAACTAATTTGTGCCTCAAACTCTTCATTAGGGTAGGCTTTTGTTGTTACCGAAATAGATTGACCTACTTTAAATAGATCAATCTGGTTTTCATATACATCAAAATTTGCCCAAACGCTTTTTAGATTTGAAACTTTAAAAATTGCTTGTCCTTTCATAATATGTGACCCCACATTAAGATTAATTTCAGAGACTGTCCCAGCAATATGAGAATGAAGTGTAAACCGTGTTTTAATTTTCCCTGAGCGTACTATTTCATCCAATTCTGAATTTGAAATATTCCAGTTTTTAAATTTATTTCGAACAGCCTCATATAATTTTGGTTGTGTTTCTTTAAGTTTATGAGCTGTTAGTAACTCTTGTTGTGCAGTAACTAAATCGGCAGAATAGACTAAAGCAATAGGCTGATATAATTTTACAGTTTCTCCAACCGAGTTTACATATAGTTTCTCAATACGACCTGTGTAATGCGAAGGCTGTGTTGCTGTAGCATCGGCATTTTCAACAATTTTTCCAGATAACTTCAAAGCATTTGTTGTACTAGTACCTCCTTCAATAATGGTAGTTTGAATATTTGCAAGAGCCAGTGCGTTCTTAGTTAACTTAAATTGATCTGCCGACAGACCATCTGCTCCGGCTTCCGCAGGAATCAAATCCATGCCACAAATTGGACAATCCCCTTTTTCTGGTTGTAGAATTTGAGGATGCATAGAACAGGTCCATTGTTTATTTTCTTGTGCTGAGTTGTCATGATTATGTGTAGGTTCTGTTGTAAAGGAACCTCCAAACAGCAACCAGCCTATAAATAGTCCAATGGCTAAAATGCCAATATAAATGCTGTATTTTTTCATTTTTTTGATGTTTTAATATTTTTTGAAATTTTTCTAACTGTGAGGGAAGAGGTATACCAAAGTAAAAAGCCGCTACAAACAGTTAACAAACCTAATAGCGAAAATATTCTCAAAATTAAATTATTGAAATCATCTCGACCTTCGTAATCCATAGTATGAGTCATCCATAAAAAATCAAACCAGCGCCAATCTCTGTGACGAACAGTTTGAAATTTGCCATCAGTTATTGATACATAAGATTTTACTTCGTTGTTATCGGTGTATGAAATTACATAAGCAGGTAATAATTTCTCCCTGTATTCATGGTGTTTCCCTGTTGATGAAATCTTTTCGATACCACTTACTTCTAAACCGCTATTCAATCTTTTGGCTGCAATATCTAACGCATTTTCTTTTGATATTTCATTTAAAGGTTTCCCAGTTTGTGCGTTAAATAGTTGGGAATTGTTTATCCAATAATAGGGTTGATTACTAATATCTCGTAAGTCAATACTATGTATATCTTCTTTAAAGTCCAACATACTCGGACTTATCAAATTATGAAATTCAGTTTTTTGATAATTCATGTTTTTGAATTGGTCTCCATGGATATTGTCCAAATCT
>CAJXHW010000419.1 GCA_913054565.1 uncultured Kordia sp.
TTTTGTAGTAAAGGCATTTCGCAAATAACTAATGATGTCAGAAACATCTTTATTGCTAACTGTTGGGTTATTCACTAAGCCCGGCATTTCTCCGTTAAAATTATAGTCTACTTCATTCACAGTAATAGGACCGTGCATTCCGTGTAAAATTATTCGGGCAAGTGTGGCATCGCTACCTAGAACAAATTCAGATTTAGCCAATGGAGGAGCAACACCTGTAATTCCAGCACCGTCACTTCCGTGGCATGCAGCACACGTATTTTTAAACAAATAATACCCAGCAGTTCTTGAGTCGGTATTAACAGACTCATTTACAAAAATTGGATTTCTTTTCTCTTCTTTTTTACGTTGAATAGTTTGGTCTAAAGCTGTAATTAAATTACTGTTTTTAGAGATTAAGGTTTTAAACTCACTTTCATAATTTTCTAAACTAGCAACAATGGCATCGTTAAACACCTTATTGTCTTTATATCTGTCGTTTATTTTCTTTAAAACAGGTAGAAATGTCGTTGACGAAATATCAATCCATTCACCCAAATTTAAAGCCATATATAAATCTATTTCCTTATCATTTCTAGAAAAAAGGTTGTTACAAAGTGCCTCCATTTTTGAACTGTAAACCTTGGAAGCAAAGTCTTCCAACATTACCAAGCAGTGAGCAATAAATTCAGTGTTTGTTGAATTTGAAGCATATTCGTTTAGCAATTCAAAATTCAGTTGATTCATGCCTTCTAAAGCATATAAGGCATGAATCTGTGAATTATGATTTTTGGTTTTTTTTATAAGATTATTTAGCAGTGAAACAGCGTTCTCGTCATTTTGATGGATAATCAAATGTTGAGCTCTATCTCTAATCCACCCGTTTTCGCTTTCTAATGCATTTGCCAATTTTGCTGTGCCTAAATCAGATAAATTAGGAGTTATTTTTTCTGCCGAATTACTTGGAGAGACTTTTAAAATACGTCCCATTCCAATAATAGTATCTAATTGTTTGATAGCCAATTGTTCTTTTAAATAAGGCGACATATAGGCTTTGTCTTGAATAATACCTCTGTGCATATCAACTATGTACATGTTGCCATCTGGCCCATTAAACAAATTAACGGGTCTAAAGCCTTCGTCTGTTGATGCTATAAATTCACGATCGTCCCAAGCTTGTTCTGCACTTACATTGTCTTTGTTAAAAGTAAGAATGTTACGTTTTACAATATTGGCTTCAGGCGCGCAAACAAATGCATTTTGATAGTGCGATTTTGGGAAGGTATTTCCTCTATAAATTAGAGGCCCACACGAAGATGTTACATTTATCAATACACTATCCTTGTCTAAAACACCTTTCATATAACCTCTGTTCACAGATGTAGCATGCAGCGGATATACTCGCTGATTATTCGTAAGTACCTTATTTATGCTATTTCTTGGGGTATGATTGGGGTTTTTTATTGCTGTGTTTGGTAAAACATAATCCCCAATAAGTTGTACGGAATTATTGTTGTAATACAAACGTCCGAAGTCATCTTTGGTAATCCCCCATTGTCCGCGATATGATGTAGGTTCTTTTAGCCATTTTCCATTTTCTCTTTTATATCTGAAATTAGATTTAGCATTGTATATCCAATTGTCAGTATGCAACATTAAGCCGTTTGGTTGGTGTTCAACATTTCCGCCGTCGGCATATAAAGAATCCACTAAAACCTTGTTTTTAGGTTTGTCATTCTCAATATCTACAAACCATAAATTTGGTGGTTCTGCATAAAGTAGGCCGCCATAAACATGCGCCAAAGCTCGTGGCAATACCAAATCTTCCATAAATAATTTAGAATGATCGGTAACGCCATCATTATCTAAATCTTCTAGAATAGAAATTGTGCCATTCGGCATTTCTCGAGTAAGACCTTCAATACTTTGCATATAGCCTTTCATTTCTACAACCCACATACGGCCTTGGTCATCAAAACTCATAGAAACAGGGGCCTCAATAAATGGTTCAGATGCTACTGCTTCTAATTTAAAACCTTCTTCAATAACATAGTTTTCTAGTGAAATTAGGGGTTCATTAAACTCTTTTTTAACGCAACTAAAAAGTAAAAGAGTAACGGCTATGGAGAGGTATTGTGAATATCTTAATTTCATGTAATTATGAAGGATTGTAATAATGAATAATGCAGCGAATATATGTAAAATTAAGTTTGATTATAAATCATTTAGATGAATGTAATTTTTTAAGGTGTTACCCGTTTATTTTGTTATGTTTGTGTTCGTTTTTTTAGAAACGAGAAGACTTAAAATTAAAATTGAAAAAACACACTTTTTTATGAATAACAATAAAC
>CAJXHW010000420.1 GCA_913054565.1 uncultured Kordia sp.
AAATAGTCAGGTACCAACCAAAATTCAATTAGGTCAATCTTTGACTGAAGGATTAGGAGCCGGTGCTAACCCAGAAGTTGGACAAAAATCGGCTTTAGAAAGCGAAGAGCAATTAAAGAAAATGCTTGGAAGCAATACTAAAATGGTGTTTATCAATGCTGGTATGGGTGGTGGAACCGGTACGGGTGCTGCTCCGGTAATTGCAAAGTTTGCTAAGGAGCAAGATTTGTTAACTATTGGTATTGTTACAATTCCGTTTGAGTTCGAAGGGAAAACTAGAATTGCACAGGCAAGAAAGGGTGTTGAAGAGATGCAAAAGTATGTTGATTCTTTAGTGGTTATTAATAACAATAAGTTAAGAGAAGTTTACGGTAATTTAGGGTTTAAAGCTGGGTTCTCTAAGGCAGATGAAGTATTAGCAACAGCCTCTAGAGGTATTGCAGAAGTTATAACACATCACTATACACAAAATATTGATTTACGTGATGCTAAAACTGTATTAGAAAATAGTGGAACGGCAATTATGGGTTCTGCCAAAGCATCAGGTACAAATAGAGCAGAAGAGGCAATTAGCAAGGCTTTAGATTCACCATTGTTAAATGATAACAAGATTGAAGGTGCTAAGAATGTATTGTTGTTAATTGTTTCAGGTAGCGATGAAATTACAATAGATGAAATTGGAGAAATCAACGATTTTATTCAATCTGAAGCAAAAACAAGCGTAAATATTATTATGGGTGTTGGAGAAGATGAAGCATTAGGGGATGCGATTTCCGTAACTGTAATTGCTACAGGATTCCATAAAGACCAACAAAACGAAATTACAAACACAGAGCCTAAAATTGTAAAACATATTTTAGGAGATGATCAGGCTGCAACCTACGATTTTTCAGAAAAGAAAGAAGTAGTTTCATTCACGGAAGAATCTAGAATAGTTCATACTTTAGAAGAAGATCCTGCTCCAGAGAAAATAGTACATACATTAGATGCGGTTGATGAGCCAATGGAATTAATTTCCACTACAGAATTAATTAAGAATATGGATGTTGTCTACGACGAGATTTCTTATGAGAAAATAGATGATTTTGTAATTACTTCTGCTGTTAAAGATATTGAAGTTGAATATGAGCAAGTAAAAGCAAACGAGGATCAGTTTGAATTTACATTTGATTTGAATGTTGACAATTCTCAACCAAAGGAAGAGGAGGTTGATATAAATGAGATCGAAGTAGTTGGACATGTAGAGGTGCAACCAACTAAAAAGGTAGAAGAGAAGGTGGTTTTTAGTTTGGAAGATTATGATGAAGTTGCAACTAAACTAGAAGCGGCTAAAAAGCCGGTAGCGGTTCAAGAAGTGGAAGAGGTTGAAGAAGAATTGAAAATAAATATTCGAACTGAAGCGCCACAGAAAGTTGTTGCTAAAGAACAGTCGAAAAAGGAGGTCTCTCCATTGCATTTAACAATTTCAGAATTGCAAAAAAGATCTGAAGAGCGTAAAGAAAAAATGAAACAATTCAATTATAAGTTTACAAATAATGTAAAACAAAATATTGATGAGATTGAAAAAGAGCCGGCGTATAAACGTATGGGTGTTGAGTTGAACAATGCTACACCGTCATCGGAAACAATTCAATCTAAAACAACTTTGAGTGTAGATGAGAATGATGATTTACAATTTAGATCTAACAATTCTTTTTTACATGATAATGTAGATTAAGTATTATAAGTAACCCCAATAAAACTCGAATGTATTCATTAGGTTGAATTTCGTTCGAGTTTTTTTTATCTTCGCCAACTAATAAAAAGGATATGAGTTTACAAGCAAAAATAATGGAGAAAATGAAGGAAGCAATGAAGTCTAAAGACACTGTTGCTTTGCAATCATTAAGAGCCGTTAAATCAGAAATATTATTGGCACAAACAAAAGGTGGAGATACACAGTTTGGAGAGGCAGAAGAGATTAAATTATTGCAAAAATTGGTAAAACAACGTAAAGATAGTGCGGCATTATACCAAGAGCAAGGAAGAGAAGATTTGGCGGAGCCAGAATTGGCAGAAGCGGCTATTATTGCACAGTTTTTACCGGCTCAAATGAGTGCTGATGACTTAAAAGCTTTTATTGGTGATTTAATTGCCAAAGTTGGAGCTTCGTCAATGAAAGATATGGGGAAAGTTATGGGTATGGCTTCTAAAGAATTGGCTGGTAAAGCTGATGGTAAAGCGATATCTTCCATCGTAAAAGAATTACTAGGTTAAATACTAAGTAAAAGGCCCCGTGGCGCAACTGAATAGCGCATCAGATTTCGGCTCTGAGGGTTACAGG
>CAJXHW010000421.1 GCA_913054565.1 uncultured Kordia sp.
AAAGCGAACTTAATTAGTTCGCTTTTTTTATAAATCTTTTTACTGCAGTTTATTTAGGAAAAACTATTGCCTGATATGCACCAATATCATAATTACCTGTAGTTCTTGTGGTATTTATAATATCTGGAAAACTAGGTGTTACTTCAAAGCCTGTATTATCAGCAGGTGATACTGTTTCTTCAATTTGAAATTCATTATTAAACTTGTTTAAAAAAACAGGATCTTGATTTATAATACTATTACTGTAATATGTTGGGTCACTAAAATTATAAAACGGATTGTTTCCGTACTGATTATTGAAATCATTGAAACGAATTAAACAATTTTTAAAGTTAAAATCAAAATCACCATTACTTTGTTGGTCAAATAATACTTCTAAGTATTCATTACCATAAATTATACAATTTGTAAAGTTGGCATATAAATGATCTGCAGTATTACCAAGCCAATCACTTATGGCAAGTGTAGGAAAGGAGCGAGAACCACTATTCCAGTAATTTGTAAACGTACAATGTGTAAAATTATAAGTACCACCGTGGGTAATATTAATACTTGCTTGTCCGCAATTACTTATAACCACATTTTCACCTTCAATATTGCTATCTATAGCTAATAAACCATTTACCGAATGATTGTAGAGCTGTGTGTTTGTAAATGTGGTTGTTAAATTGCCATCACTAAAATCACTTCTAATACCAATTGTACCATTTTTAATAGTAACGTAATCAAACAGGTTATTTGTACTTCCTTCTTGTAGCCAAATGGTTCCCCATTGTCCTGGTATATTACTAAAAAGAGGTTCTAGTCGGTCTCCTTCAAAAACAATTTCGTTTTCTAAAGTTTCTTGATCACTACTTAAATTACCATCAGCAATAATTGTTGCTCCATCACTAACAATTAATCCAGAATTTCTATGAAAATGTATTCTTGCTCCAGGGTTTATAGTTAGGGTTTGTCCTGTAGGGACTTTTGGGTAACCATAAATTACATAAGGTTTGGTGTTGGTCCAGTTTAATTGGGTTGATGTTAATTCAAAATCATTAAGTTCTCCTTCATTTAGGGTAGGAGGAAATATAAACTCAGCATCTTTAACTAAGGTAACCAGTTTAACATCTTGAAAATGTGCATTGGCATCAAAAATGATAGAGTCTTTGTATAAAAATTCTGTAGCTGTTGTTGAATAATCTAAAATATCAACTGTAGTTTCCACAAATATAAACAGACTGTCCTCAGCTTTGATTTCTACATTTTCAAAATATTGTCCAGGTATACCATCTACCATAAGTCTAAAGTTTGAGTTGGCACCTCTACCTAATTCGATGGTAGGTATATGTATATCGTCTGACCCTCGGTTGTAAACTTTTAAATTATAGGTACTTGAGCCAATATTGGTAAAAATGGTGTCTAAAAAAACAGTGTCTTTTGAGAAACGTAAATCTCCTGAACTCGCAGTTGTGCTAAAGTCTTTGCGGCAAGCGCCAATACTAATTGCTAAAATAAGTGTAGAGATAAGTATAATAGTTTGTTTCATAGCGTGATTTACAGACTGATGTGTAAAAATAAGATTATTATAACTAAAACCTATAGTTTGAGTTTTTATTGTGTTTTAGAAGTTTAGTTACAACTTTTCTCCGAAAGCTAAATCGCCAGCGTCTCCTAATCCAGGTACAATATAAGCATGTGAATTTAAAGTGTTATCTACGGCACCAATCCAGAGTGATGTGTTTTTAGGTAAGTTTTTCACAACATTATCAACACCAGTTTGGCTTCCAATAACCGCTGCAATATGAATTTTAGTAGGTACACCACGAGATTTTAAATCCTCAAGTGCTGTTAATATAGATTCACCAGAAGCTAACATGGGGTCAGATAGTATAACTGTTTTTCCTTCAATACTAGGGCATGCCAAATAATCGGACTCTATACTGAAGCTATGGTCTTTTTTTGTTTTTCTAAAAGCCCCAATAAAACCATTTTCAGCTTTATCAAAATAATTTAAAAACCCTTGGTGAAATGGCAGACCTGCACGCATAATTGTAATTAATACGATATCATCTGTTGGAGAAGATAGAGTTGCAGTGCCTAAAGGAGTTGTAACATCAGATGTTTTATAATTGAGGGTTTTGCTAATTTCATATGCAATAACTTCCCCCATACGTTCTAAATTACGTCTAAAACGCATAGCATCTTTTTGTATAGAGACATCTCTAATTTCAGCTATGAATGTGTTAAAAATCGAGTTTTGATTACCTAGGTTTGTATAGTTCATATTAGTGAATCAATTTAATTTCAAATAGTTT
>CAJXHW010000422.1 GCA_913054565.1 uncultured Kordia sp.
GCCTTCTTATCCTTTCTTACTGTTCTTATTCCAGAAACAACCTCTGCAGCAACTTCAAAGTCTTTTAATAATGATGTATTAACTGATTTTTTTTCTGGGTACTCAGACACAATTAAAGCCTCTTTTTTAGTTCTATCAGCAATTTGATGCCATAACTCTTCAGTTAAAAACGGCATAAACGGATGTAATATTTTTAAATTATTCTCAAACATTGCAATAACAGCATCAAAAGTAACTTTATCTATTGGCTGTTGATATCCTGGTTTTATCATTTCTAATAGCCATGAACAGAAATCATCCCAAATCAATTTATAAGTAGTCATCAGTGCATCTGATAAACGGTATTTAGAAAAATGATCTTCTATTTCTAAAAATGCCTCTTGAAATTTAGCATCATACCACTCTAAAGCTATTTTACTTGCTTCAGGCTGCTTAATAGTATCATTAACCTCCCATCCTCTAATTAATTTATACGCGTTGAAAATTTTATTGCTAAAGGCTTTTCCTTGTTGCAATTTAGACTCATCAAACAACAAATCGGTTCCTGCGCCTGAACTTAACAACATCATCCCTGCACGCACAGCATCTGCACTATAATTTTCTATTAACCCAAGTGCATCTGGAGAGTTCCCTAACTGCTTAGACATTTTACGCCCTTTATCATCACGAACAATTCCTGTAAAGTATACGTTTTCAAAAGGCTTGTCGTTTTTAAACTCATATCCTGCAAAAATCATTCTAGCTACCCAGAAAAAGATAATATCAGGTCCGGTAACCAAGTCATTTGTTGGGTAATAATAATTGATTTCTTCGTTATCAGGGTTTCTAATTCCATCAAAAACAGAGATAGGCCATAACCAAGACGAAAACCAAGTATCAAGGGCGTCATTATCTTGACGTAAATCAGAAGCTTTCAACAATTCATTTCCTGTTTTTTCTTGAGCAATAATTAATGCTTGGTTAATATTTTCTGCTACAACAAAATCATCTTTTGCATCACCAAAATAATATGCAGGAATTTGTTGCCCCCACCATAACTGACGTGACACATTCCAGTCTCTTATATTCTCTAACCAATGGCGGTATGTGTTCTCTATCTTTTTAGGATATAATTTAATATCCTGATCTTCTAAAACGGCTTTTAAAGCAGGCTTTACAAGCTCATCCATTTTTAAAAACCATTGATCTGACAATCTTGGCTCAATAACAGCTTTTGTACGTTCTGAAGTTCCTACTTTATTTAGATGGCTTTCTACTTTTGGTAAAGCTCCTAACACATCTAATTCTTTAGAAATTTCTTGACGAACTATAAACCTATCTTTTCCTTGGTAATGCAACCCGAAACTATTCAACGTTGCATCATCATTAAAAATATCAATTACCTCAAGATTATGTTTATCACCTAAAACCTTATCATTTACATCATGAGCCGGGGTTACTTTTAAACAGCCTGTCCCGAATTCTAAATCAACGTATTCATCCTCTATAATCGGAATTATTCTATTACAAATTGGCACAATAGCCTTTTTCCCTTTTAAATGTGTGTAGCGTTCATCATTTGGATTGATACAAATTGCAGTATCTCCTAAAATTGTTTCAGGACGAGTAGTAGCTACTGTTAGCACCTCATCACTACCTTCAATTTTGTAGTTAATGTGATATAATTTTCCATTTTGCTCTACATATTCAACCTCTTCATCAGAGAGGGTTGTTTTAGCTTCAGGATCCCAATTCACCATTCGGTAACCGCGATAAATCATCCCTTTATTATACAAATCAACAAATGATTTGATGACAGATTCAGACATGTCTTCATCTAAGGTAAATTTAGTGCGTTCCCAATCACAAGAACATCCTAATTTTTTAAGCTGGTCTAAAATAACACCCCCATATTCATTAGTCCAATCCCAAGCATGTTTTAGAAATTCATCACGAGACAAATCATTTTTATCAATGCCTTGCTCTTTTAGTTTAGCAACAACTTTTGCTTCAGTAGCTATTGACGCATGGTCTGTACCAGGAACCCAACACGCATTCTTACCTTGCAAACGCGCACGACGAATCAAAACATCTTGAATAGTGTTATTTAACATGTGTCCCATATGTAAAATACCTGTAACATTTGGCGGCGGAATAACTATGGTATATGGTTCTCTTTCGTCTGGAGTTGAATGAAAATAGTTATTTTCCATCCAATAGGCATACCACTTTTCTTCTACTGCTTTAGCATTGTATTTTCCTGAATCACTCATTTTGGTCTGATTTTTGAACTTTAATCAACAAAAGTAACTAT
>CAJXHW010000423.1 GCA_913054565.1 uncultured Kordia sp.
AAAAGGCCTAGTAATATTACAAATAGAATGCCCATAGAACGTAAAAAGGTATCCCAAGTAAGTGGTTTTTTTTGTGTTGCAGAATTCCAAGCACTATCAATAGATTTTTGAAAATAGCCGCGATTTCTAGCTCGATGTTCTTTTGAATACCAGTCTGGGACATGATACTCGCCTCTTTCATAAGCAGCCCAAGCGGCACCAGAACTATCATCCGCGGCATCGCTAGTACGACCACGAACAATATGCTCGTCAATATAGTCCATCATTTCTTGATCTCTATCAATCATAATATACTGATTTTTAAAAAGTTAAACCTATTAAAGGTACAAAAAAAAACCACACTAATCAGTGTGGTTTTTTATTTTATTGACCTTTAAAATATTTTATAGGCAAAAATAAGAGATAGCATATTGTTTTTAAAAGCAAGAAAAGATCGATCAAAATCACCACTACTATTTGTTTGATACCTTAACTCTAAACTATATTTATTTTGATATTTATAGCCTATACCATAGATGGCATTTGTAAGTGCAATTTTATACTCTGGATCAAGAGCAGTGCTTGAATAATCAACGTTTAATTTTCCACCAGCATCAATTGATAAAAATCCATTAATAAAAATTTTAGAATTTTTATTCAAATAGAGATAATGTCTTATCCCCATTGGAATTTCTAAGGCATTATATTCAGCTTTTACAGTTGTAAGAAGGGGAGAAGCTCCTACAAAACCAGAAACACTTTCTTCAGCTTTGAAAGATTGATAATTAGGTTGTACAACAAGAGCCCATTTGTTTCTGTTGAAAGCTAAAACATATTCTACTTCGAATCCAACTCTAAAACCTATATTTCCGCTTATTTCACTATTTCTTATACCAGCTGTTGGATGTTTTAATGACAAATCTGAATTCATGAAACCAGCCACTAAACTAAGATTAACAGCTCCTTTTTCATCTTTCCTTTCAGTATTTACAAAACCAGTATCTGAACATTTATTATATTTAATAAAGAGAGTAATTAATTTTGACACTTTGTAATTAAGCTTCTCAATATCTTTCATGGATATTTTCTCGCACTTTAAATCATTCCATAGCTGCTGTTGATATCTATTGTTTTTCCCAACTTGTGTTGGAGTTACAAAGTATCTTTTGTAGATTAATTGCTCTATTTTTGAATTCTTTTTTTTGTAAAAAAATCGAGTTAGATTTCCATCAATATAGGAATATAAAGTAGCATCTCCATCTACTAATACTTTCAAGAAAAGCTCTTCATTTTTAAGTTTCACATTCCGATCACTTGAAAGATCATTAGTATTATCACCTGATCGATCAATGTTTACGTTTCTTTTTAGATATTTTGAAAAATTGTAAACTCCAAACTCTTTCACATCTTTTATGGTCAGTGTTTTTAGCTCTGAATTTTCATTTAACTTGTATTGAAAAGAAGTAGGGTTGTTTACCCTATCGTTGTTCTTAATTAAACATTCAACTCTTTGGTTGTCATTGTTGATATAATACCCCTTGTCTAAGGTGATTTGTGCAAAGCAATTGAAGCTTACAATTGTAATTAAGATTGATAATAGTTGTTTTTTCATTTTGACTTTTTTGATTGTTGATTTAAATTTTGATTAAAATATTTTATATCCAAGTATTATAGATAGCATATTGTTTTTGTAGCTCCAGCCAAAATCTGTAAGCCTTCCAACATTTTTATTTGCTCCATATCTAAATTCTAAACTATAAGTATCTTTATATTTATAACCAACACCAAACTTAATACTGTGTGCTTTTTTAAGCTCATAGGTGTTGTCTATTGATAAATTACCTCCTAAACTAAGAGATACCAAGCCGTTAATAAAAAATTTAGAATTATTGTTTAGAAATAAATAATGTCTCAGTCCAACAGGAAGCTCTAGAGATGTATATTTAAGATTAATTTTACGAGTGTTACTACTTGTAGTATAACCTGGAGGTATAATTACACCAACATTAAAATTAGTGATAGTTCTAGTACTTGTACTTTCATCATCAAACGTAAAAGATTCATAAGCGGGCTCAAATAATATTGCCCATTTACCCTTGTTAGAACCAAGAACTAATTCAGCTTCAATTGCAAACCTAAAACCTGTAGGGTTCGAAGAAAAATTTTCTTTGGTAACCCCTGCAAGAGTAGATGTAGTTAAAGAAGAAAAGCTAACACCAGGCTTTAGGCTAAAACTCAAAGACTCTTTCTTATACTTCTTTTCTATATCGACAAAACCAGAGTCAATACATTTGTTGTACTTTATAAAGAAATT
>CAJXHW010000424.1 GCA_913054565.1 uncultured Kordia sp.
TTTGTAGGTATCTATATAATAATTGATTTCTTCAGAGGTGAGTATTTTGAAAGTCACTTTTGTAACTGAGGCAACTGTTTTTTGAAATGTAGTAGTTTTAAAGCATACAGATGTAATAACTTCATGTGTTGTTCCGCTCAAAGCAGAAAGCATTTCAAAAGCTTCTTGCGTATTGCGAGGTTTTCCTAGTGCTTTATTATTATACCAAACAATAGTATCACTAGTAATTAAAATATCACTCTCATTTAATTCATTTTCAAAGGGCAAAGATTTTAGTTGCGCTAAATAATCACTGATTTCAAAATGTTTTAATTTAGGCGGATATACTTCTTCAACGTCTTTTAGTCGTATTTCAAAATCAAGACCTAAATCTTTAAAAAACTGCTGTCTTCTTGGTGAACCAGAAGCTAAAATTAGGTGTTTGTTTTTTAACTTCTCTGATAACATATTATACAAATTTTAAAAGCATAATTGAACATATTCCTAATACCATTGTAACTTTTAATAATGTGCTTAACTGCGAATATTGGGTTTTGGTTTTGGCTGATAATAATTTAATGGCACAATATGATAATGGTCCAATTATTAAGAATATAAAATAAAGGAGCAAGTATTGATTTTCAAATAAGTAGGTAACTACATAATAAATTATTGCCATAATGGTTAATACGCACATAGCAAAAGCTACTTTATTAGCTCTGTCTCTTCCAATTGCAATTGGTAATGTGTTGTAACCCGCTTTATAATCTCCATCAATATCTTCTAAATCCTTAACAAGTTCTCTAACAAGGTTTATTAAAAAGGCAAAAACTGCATAATCCACTAAAAACTTAAACATAAATAAATAAGCGTCTCTACTGTCTAGAGTAATCATTGGAGAAATTTCAAAAACACCAACAATTAAGATACTTAAGCTAACTAAAAATGAAACTAAAATATTGCCTATTAAAATAGTTTGTTTTAATGCTGTAGCGTACCAATAAAGTAATGCTGATACAATTAAGAAAATTGTAGCATAACTGTTTTTATCAATATCCCAAGTAGCATATACTCCTAAAATTATTCCAACAATTGTAAAGCCCATGAAAAGGTTATTGGCCATATTTTCAGAAATATACTTGCCTACAATAACTTTTTCGGGTTTGTTAACACTGTCGGTTACCACATCATAAATATCATTAATAATATAGCCTGCAGCAGCAATACATATGGTTGCTAAAACGAGGCTTGTAAATGCAAAAGTATCTAATGCGGTTGTTAAGTTTGCATTTTTAAATTGAGGCAATTCAAAAAACACATATTTTATAATGCATTGTATAAATGCAATCATAAATAAGTTTTTAAATCTGATAAGTTTAAGAAGGTTCATTTGGAGGAGTTGTAAAAGTATTAATCGTATTTAGCTTCAAATTGTGTCATCCATTTACCTTGTACTCGCATTACTTGTTCAATAACATCTCTAGCACAACCTTTTCCTCCTTTAATAGGCGAAATATATTCCGAAATATCTTTTATTTCGGGGGCAGCATCTTGAGGACAAGCAGCTAAGCCTACTTCTTGCATAACAGGATAGTCAGGGATGTCATCACCCATGAAGAGTACTTGATCAGGATTGATGTTTTTTTTGATACAGTATTCTTCAAACTGTAACATTTTTTGATGAGCACCTAAATAAATATCAGTAATACCAAGTCCTTCCAAGCGTTTTCTAACACCTTCATTGCTTCCGCCAGAAATAATGCAAACATTATAACCCGCTACAACAGCAGATTTTAGGGCATAACCATCTTTAATACTCATGTTTCTATACATTTCTCCGTTGGTAGTAACCATAATGGTACCGTCGGTTAGTACGCCATCAACATCAAAAATAAATGTTGTAATGTTATTCATGAGTTGTTTATAACTTGTTGCCATGTGTTTTTTGTATAGATTTTGTGAGCAATTTATAAATTTCTTGTTGAGTAAGAGTATGTAAATCTCCTAAATGTTGTTGAATGACTTTTTTATCATTTCTAACTGCAGGGCCAGTTTGGCTCTTTTCTGGTGATAAACTCATTACTTTAAAGGCTGTTTCTTGTATTAAGGGTTTTAAAATATCAAAAGGCACGTTATGCTCTAAACAAATTTCTTCCCCTTTTTGGTAGAGATGATTTACAAAATTATTGACAAAAACAGCTGCAATGTGTAATGCTTTTCGTTGTGTAGAATTTATATGATATACTGAGTTTGAGATAGTGCTAGCAAGTTGTTTTAATACTATTAAATCCTCGCTAAACTCTGCTTC
>CAJXHW010000425.1 GCA_913054565.1 uncultured Kordia sp.
ATAGTGATGTGTAAATTTTCTTGTTCAGATTTTTCTACTAAATATGTAATTAAATTAGAAGCAGATTTCCCTGCGCCTATTACTAAAATTTTTCTCATTTTTGTTCTATGGATTTTTCTTGAAACCTAAGTTATATGGTAACAAATATATAACCTACTACTAACTAAAACAATATATTGATGAACAAAAAAATATTAATAAGCGCGGCTATTTTAGCAATAATAGCAATAGTGTTAGGAGCGTTTGGGGCTCATAAGCTAAAAGAATTATTAACAGAACAAAGCTTATCTTCATTTGAAACAGGTGTTCGCTATCAAATGTACCATGTGTTTTTGCTTTTATTTATAGGGCACTATCATGGAATATCTGAAACAATTAAAAAGAAAGTTTACTATATTGTTTTAGTAGGGGTTCTCTTTTTTTCTGGGTCAATTTATTTGTTGTCAACAAGCAGTATCACTGGGGTTGATTTTTCTTTTATTGGTGTTGTGACGCCTATTGGAGGGTTACTATTAATAGCAAGTTGGGCGTTGTTGTTAAGAAGTTTTATTAACATAAAAGAGAGTTAACTGCCTATTGCAGGTATTTTTTATTATTTTTGCCCTTTATAACTAAATGCAACTCAACAACAATACTATTATTATGGCTGATAATGATACAAAGAACATGATTACATTAGAACAATACGGAATCAAAAATGCAAAAATTCAATACAATTTATCTTCAGATGAATTGCATGATGTAACAATTGCAAAAGAACAAGGGGTTGAATCGGCTTCTGGGGCTTTAGCTGTTAATACAGGTGAATTTACTGGACGATCTCCGATGGATAGGTTTATTGTAAAAGATGCAATAACAGAAGATAAAATTTGGTGGGGAAATATCAATATCCCTTTTGATTCTGATAAATTTCAAAAATTATATGATAAAGTAACTGCTTATCTATCGGACAAAGAAGTTTTCGTTCGCGATAGTTATGCATGTGCAGATGAAGATTATAAATTAAATATTAGAGTTATAAATGAGTACCCATGGTCAAACATGTTTGCTCATAATATGTTTTTAAGACCAACTGAGGCTGAACTTGAAAACTTTACACCAGAGTGGACTGTAGTTAACGCTCCAGGATTTATGGCAGATCCTGCTGTAGATGGTACGCGTCAGCATAATTTTGCGATATTAGACTTTACAAGAAAAATTGCATTAATTGGAGGAACTGGTTATACTGGGGAGATTAAAAAAGGAATTTTCTCTGCGTTAAACTTTATTCTGCCAGTTGATAAGAACACTTTGCCAATGCACTGTTCTGCAAATGTTGGCGAAAATGGTGAAACTGCAATTTTCTTTGGATTGTCTGGAACAGGGAAAACAACGTTGTCATGTGACCCAAAACGTAAATTAATTGGTGATGATGAACATGGATGGACAAATGAAAATACGGTGTTTAATTTTGAAGGTGGTTGTTACGCAAAAGTAATTGACTTGTCGGGAGAAAAAGAACCTGAAATTTATAATGCAATAAAAAGAGGAGCTATTCTTGAAAACGTCATCATGGACGCTGAAGGAAATGTAGATTTTGAAGACACATCTATTACCCAAAACACTCGTGTAAGTTATCCTATTTATCATATTGATAACATTCAAACGCCATCAATAGGTAAGAATCCTAAAAACATCTTCTTTTTAACAGCAGATGCTTTTGGTGTTTTGCCTCCTATTTCAAAGTTAACTCCAGGTCAAGCGGCTTATCACTTTATTTCTGGATATACAGCAAAGGTTGCGGGTACTGAAGCAGGAATAAATGAACCATTGCCAAGTTTTTCAGCGTGCTTTGGAGCGCCATTTATGCCATTACATCCAACAAAATACGCTGAGATGTTAAGCTCTAAAATGAAGGAAGCTGGTGTTAATGTTTGGTTAATAAACACTGGTTGGACTGGTGGAGCTTATGGTACTGGTAGCAGAATGAAGTTGAAATATACAAGAGCTATGATTACTCAAGCGTTAGAAGGACATTTAGATGATGTAGAATTTGTGCAACATCCAATTTTCGGATTATCAATGCCAACAACTTGTGAAAATGTTCCTGATGAAGTATTGAATCCAAAAGGTACTTGGTCTGATGCAGCAGCTTATGATGCTAAAGCAAATGAACTAGCATCATCATTTAAAAAGAATTTTGCGCAGTTTGAAGATTATGCAAATGAAGAAATTATGAATGGTGGGCCAATTGTATAAGTACAGTTAGATATTACAAAAAATAAAAAACCTCGAAGTATCTACTTC
>CAJXHW010000426.1 GCA_913054565.1 uncultured Kordia sp.
TTTATAATCCAGAAGAAACAACTTTCTTAAAAAAAGGAAAAAAAAATGGAGCTATTACTTGTAATGGTTTAAAAATGCTTGAACTACAAGCTGAAAAATCTTGGCGTATCTGGAACAAATAGCCCTAAACGTATAATCTTCGTTTTTTTCGTTTTCTGAATTTGGTATTTTACTTGGGGTTTCACTATCTTTCGCATTGAAATTGACCTAGTTATCTAATTATGAATTTAGATACAACTATTACAACATAAAAAACAACGTTTACTATGTCTGAAACGGATAACCTGCAAGAAGCAGAAGGATTACAAGAAAACACTCAATTGCCAACTAATGATGTTGCACAAGAAGATACCATTCAAGATGAAGCGGTATTAGAAATTGACAATGAAAATGCTGAAGACCAAGAAGATCATGATAACTCTAAAAGACATGATGTTGTAACCAAAGATTACCATGCCATGGATATGGATGCCTTAGTTGAAGAATTTGCTTCTTTAGTCAAAAATCATCCTGTACAAGCTATAAGTAAACAATTTAATCAATTAAAAGAAGAGTTTAACAATCAATACTCTGAATTAATTGACTCCAAAAAAGAAGAGTTTTTAGCCGAAGGTGGTAACATTATTGATTTCAGATATACTTCTAATGCTAAAAATCATTTCAATAAAGTATATGGCGAATATAAAACACTAAGGAATGCGTATTATAAAAACCTGGAAGAAGGTTTAAAAAACAATCTTGCCAAAAGAACTGAAATAATTGAAGAAATTAAAGGCTTGTTAAATGTTGAGGAAGATATTAACAACACCTACAAGCATTTTAAAGAGTTACAAGAAAAATGGAAAACTGCTGGTGCAATCCCTAGAGACAGGTATAATACTATTTGGAACACTTACCACCATCATGTGGAACGTTTTTATGACTTCTTACATTTAAATAGAGATTTACGTGATTTAGATTTCAAACATAATTTAGAGGAAAAACAGAAAATTGTAGCAAGAGCTGAAGAATTATCACAACATACAGATGTGATGTATGCGTTTAGAGAACTACAATTACTACATAAAGTCTGGAAAGAAGATATTGGACCCGTTGGTAAAGAACACCGCGAAGAAATTTGGGATCAATTCAGTGCTGCTACAAAAATAATTCACACAAAAAGGCAAGAGTACTATTCAAACATTGACAAAATTTATGAAACTAACTTGATTGTAAAAAATGAGTTGATTTCTAAAATAGAAGAAATTAGTCAACAAAAAGTAACAAACCACAAAGCTTGGCAAGAAAAAATTAAAGAAGTTGAAGCCTTAAGAGAAGCCTTTTTTAAAGCTGGGAAAGTACCTAGTAGAGTTACTGAAAAAACATGGAGCAGTTTTAAACAAGCAGTAAGAGACTTTAATAAAAACAAAAACAATTATTACAAATCTCTAAAAAAAGAGCAGCTTGATAATTTAAATAAAAAATTAGCGTTAATCACTTTAGCAAAAGAAAACAAAACAAGTGATGATTTCGCTAAAACCACTCCTTTAATGAAAAAAATTCAGGCTGACTGGAGGACAATTGGTCATGTACCAAGAAAGGATAGCGACAAAATATGGAAGCAATTTAAAGAGGCTTGTAATTTTTATTTTGACAGACTTCACGCTAAAAGAGATGAAGCAAATGCTGTAGAAATGGAAGCTTACACAGCTAAAGAAGCATACCTTGATACGCTTAAAAACACAACGCTTGAAGGAGAACACAATGATAAAATCAATACAATTAAAGAATATATTGCACATTGGAAATCGTTAGGGCATGTACCAAGGAATAAAAAGAAAATCAACGACACCTTTAACAAAATAATCGACGGTCTATTTAATCAATTAGACATGGATAAAAGTGAAGCTGAGTTAATTAAATACAATAATAAAATCAGCACTTTAGAAGGTGATCAGCGTGCTTCAGAAAATGAATTGTTATTTGTAAAACGTAAAGTTGATGAAGTAAAAAGCGAAATTAATCAACTAGAAAACAATTTAGGATTCTTTGCCAATGCCAAAGCAGACAACCCACTAGTTAAGGAAGTACATAAAAAAATAGCCTTACACAAAAACAATTTAGAAACTTGGAAACAAAAATTACAACAAGTAAAAGCCTTGTTTAAATAATTTTTAAAATACACTAAACTATATTTTACAAAAATCATTTCAGTTAATTTGAAATGATTTTTTTTATACTTGTAAAACTTAATGAGATCACTATTTTTGCAATTCACAAAACAACACCTACATATTTAAAAATTA
>CAJXHW010000427.1 GCA_913054565.1 uncultured Kordia sp.
CAATTATATGAAATTTACATATCTACTACTTTTTATAAGTACGTGTTGTTTTTCACAGCACAAATTATCGGGTTACATAACAGATGAAAACACCAATAAACCATTGACAGATGTCACAATTTATCTAAAACCAACAAACAAAGGCACAACTACAAATACTGACGGAAGCTATAGCATCACTAATATTGCACCTGGAACTCATTATGTTTACGTTTCTTATTTAGGCTATCAAGAAATTCATAAAGAAATAATTATAAATGCCGACATTAACTTAAATTTCCAATTACACCCAACAGCATTAGAGCTAGAAGGCGTTTTAATTTCTGCACCATTTCATAAACTTCAAAAGGATAATGTAATGACAGTTGAAAAAATTAAAACATCCTCATTAACAAATGCTAATAATTTGTCTGAACAGCTTAGTGACATACCAGGGATAAACCAAATGAGTACTGGTACAGGTATTGGTAAACCTATAATTAGAGGTTTAAGTAGTAATCGAGTATTGGTTTACACACAAGGAATTAGACTAGAAAATCAGCAATTTGGAGAAGAACACGGATTAGGTGTTAGTAGTGCCGGTATTGAAAGTGTTGAAATAATTAAAGGGCCTGCATCCCTACTCTATGGTTCTGATGCAATTGGAGGTGTCCTATTTTTAAACCCTGAGTTATATGCTCCTATTGATTCGTTAAAAGTAGATGTTTCTTCAAATTATTTTTCAAACACTAATGGCATATCTACAAATTTCGGGGTTAAAAATTCTACTGAAAAGATAAAGTTATTAGCGCGTTTTTCAATACAACAACATGCTGATTATCAATTCAAAGATACTAAAGTCACTAATTCACGTTTTTCTGAATATGATTTAAAAACAGGTGTTGGCTTCAATATTGGTAAAACAACCAATGACCTACGTTATAATATTAATTTTAGTCGGTTGGGGGTCCCAGAAGAAATTAACATTCAAAACAATCATATAAAACCCTTGCTTCCTAATCAAGCCATAGAAAACCATGTGCTAAGCATGCATTCCATAACAAAACTTGATAAAGGAAAGCTTGATATGACTTTAGGTTATACCTTTAATAATAGAAAAGAATTTGAAGAGGAACATCATCATGAGGAAGATACAGATGATCACGAGGAAGCACATCATAATGAAGTCCTTGAACCTGCTTTAGAAATGCATTTGAACACCTTAAATTATAACTTTAAATATGAGTTTCAAAAACGTAATGATTTTGAAATGATTATTGGTACTCAAGGAATGTTTCAAAGCAATAAGAATTTTGGAGAAGAAAGCTTGATCCCAAACGCAATAACAACAGATGCCGGAGTATTTGGTACAGCACATTACCATTGGGAGAAGCATGCTATTCAATTTGGTGTGCGTTATGACTACAGAAATATTACTATTTCTGATCTAAGTTTAGGAAAAAATTATAATAGTTTTAATGGTGCTATAGGGTTTAAAACAGACTTTACATCTAAAATTACTGGGCGTATCAACGTTGCTAGCGGGTATCGTGCACCAAATTTAGCTGAACTGACGTCAGATGGTGAACATGAAGGAAGTAACAGGTATGAAGTTGGTAATATCAATTTGAAAAATGAGCAAAACATACAGTTAGACATTAATTTAAATTACAAAAGCGAACATTTTGAGTTATTTGTAAACGGATTTTATAATAATATAAGTAATTACATCTTTATTACACCAACTAATGAAATAATTGAAAATGCACAAGTGTTTAAATATATGCAAGAAAACGCAGCTTTATACGGAGGGGAAATAGGTATTCACTTACACCCACACCCACTTGATTGGCTGCATATAAATAGTAATTTTGAAACCGTTGTTGGACAGTTAGATAACAAAACTAATTTACCATTAATTCCAGCAAATTCAATTAATACAAAAGTTGCATTTACAATTAGTAAAAGCTCAAAAAACAAGCATAATACAAACGCTTTTATTAGTTTAAAAAATGTATTTAGGCAAAGTAATGTTGGTAATTTTGAAACCGGATCTAAACATTATGATTTGATCAATATAGGGGGGACTACCCAATTTAAAGTTTTAAAACACGCATTAAGTTTTAACGCAGGTGTAAATAATCTTTTTGATAAAAAATATATCAGTCATTTATCTCGATTAAAAAATGACGGAATCTTTAACCAAGGAAGGAATATCATTTTAGGGTTAACACTTAATTTCTAATACAAAAAAAGGCTTCTAAAATTTTAGAAGCCTTTTTTATTAACTGTT
>CAJXHW010000428.1 GCA_913054565.1 uncultured Kordia sp.
TGTATTAGTAACGAATTCTAATTACACTGAAAATCGATTAAGTACTATAGGTATAAATCAGAGTATATTTTATAAAAATGTTGGAGGAGTAGATGTAAGTTTTTTATCAGAATTGAGTAAAAATGATAGAGATACAAAAAGACTGAAATTTGTTTGCGCCGCAAGGTTAGTACATTATAAAAATCATGATAAATTAATTGAGGTTTTTAAGATTTTAAAAGATAAAGGGTATTGTTTTGAAATCATATTAATCGGTGATGGTAAGCTTTTAACTAAAAGTAAGGCATTAGTAAATAAATACAACCTAAAAGATGAGATAGTCTTTAAAGGGGGACAAAACAACAAACAAGTACTAGAGTGTATTTATAATTCAGACTATTACATACAATTAAGCTCAGAGTTTAAAATAGAAGTAAAAGGAGGTAGTTATATTCATGCGGAAGGTATGGGAAGGTCATTTCTAGAAGCAATTTCTTTAGGTATTCATGTAATCACTACAAATACTGGTGCTTTGCCAGAAATTATTAATCATAAAACAGGAACCTTGGTTAATATCGACTCTATTCAAGATATGTCAACCGAGATAGCAAAGTTACTCAATAATAAAAAGTCTAAAAACCTGATGTCAACAGAGTATAGTTGGGAAAAATATTTCACTAAATATGAATTGTTATTTAATGAAAAATTAAAATGAAGAAATACCTTTTAGTAACTGAAAAAAATGGTACAGTTGATCAAAAAAAAGATGGAGGCTATTCTTTAGTAAGTTCTTTAAAAAAACATTTTAAAGAAAATTTAGAAATCATGCAATTTGATTTTTTAAACAATTCAAATAGATCAAGTTATACATATCCTTTTCAAGGTAATAATAAATTTGAGAGCAGGTTAAATAATGCTGAATTTATAAAAGAGAAAGTTATAGAAGTGATTGATAATTATACTGTAGTTGTTTTTGTACATGTATCTATGTTATTTGGTTTTAAAGAGAAGCCTAAAGGAATAACTTTTTGGGTTTTTCCAATGTTTTTGTCTCCTTCATACATTAAGAGCAAGTATAATATATCGAAAGAATATTTTGATCATGAAAAAACCGCTTTAAGCCATGCGGATAAAATTATAACACCGAGTTTTTATGAGGCAAAACAGCTTATCAGTGAATATAATGTTGAAAGAAATGTAATTAAAATTTTACCTAGAGGAGTAATTAGTAAGCACTTTATCTCAGAAAATAAATTAATTTACACAAATAAAGAAGAAATTATATTTTGTGCTTTATGTAGTATAAAACCGCAAAAGGATATACTAAAATTAATAGAAGCTTTTTATACGATTACAAAAACACTTGTTAAAAGTAAATTAATAGTGATTGGCCCAGTTCAGGATGAAGAGTATTTTACTGAGGTATTAAATTTTGTAAAGAAATATAAATTATCAGGTAAGGTTACTTTTAAAGGATACGTACCTAATTATATGTTATCTGATGTGTTAAGCAAGGTACACATTCATTTATTTACCTCTAGTTGTGAAACTTTTGGTAGATCAATATTTGAAACATTGGCTTTTGGAATTCCTAATATATGCAGTGTTTCAGACAATGCTTCTTATGAATATTTAAATAGATATCCATTTGTAAAATATTATACTGACACTTCAGAAATACCAGAATTGATTTCTAATATCTTAAATTCTTATCGTACACTTTCTAAAATGGCTAAACAAATTGGAAAATGGTATGATGATGAATTATTAGGTGCAAGACTTTTTGCAGAGCTTGAAAATTCTGATGCAATGATCATTGCTGATTTTGATGGTACATTATATCACAAAAATGACAAAGTAAAAACCAAAAAGAGTATAGCAACATTTAACAAATATGCAGCTAAAGTAATATGTTCTTCTAGGCCTTATGAGTATTTAAAAAAGCAAATTCAAGATTTAAATATCCATGCAGATTATGTTATCTCATGGAGCGGTGCTGTTATTTGTGATAGAGAAGGAGTGGTGCTTTGTGTAGAAGAAGTAAGAAGTGATAGGGCACTAGAATGTTTTGAAACAATACAATTTAATGCAAAAAAAATACAATATAAAACAAATTTAGAGTTGCTTAATAAGATATCATTCGAATATAGAACAGAAATCTATGATGATATTGTGTACATTTCTAATTGGGACACAACTAAACTATCTGCTTCTCAAAAATTGATAAAAATTATTAATTGGAAAGGTAGGGTTGTAAGTTTTGGAGATAGTAGTCATGACTACGAATTTTTAA
>CAJXHW010000429.1 GCA_913054565.1 uncultured Kordia sp.
ATGCGGTTACACCACTTTGTGCAATTCCGTCGTTTGCTAATACTTTCATATTTATTATTTGTCATTCCCACATACGCGGGAATCTATATTTTACAATTGTTTCATCACATCTACCAACGCCTGTACACTTTCTTTTGGCATGGCATTATAAATACTTGCTCTATATCCTCCAACAGATCTATGTCCGTTAATTCCGTTTAATCCTGCTTCTTTGGCCAAGGCATCAAATCGTTCTTTGTCAGATTCGTCTGCTAGGGTAAAGGTTACATTCATTAAAGAACGATCTTCTTTTGCTGCAAATCCGTTAAATTTAGGATTGTTATCAATTTCATTATAAAGTAATGCAGCCTTCTCTTCATTTAATTTTTCAATGGCTTCAACACCACCTAGTTTCTTTAACCAACGCAGTGTTAGCAAAGAAGTGTACACAGCAAAAACAGGAGGTGTATTAAACATACTGTCTTTTGATGCATGTGTTTGGTAATCTAACATTGAAGGAATGGTTCTTCCTGATTTTCCTAAGATGTCATCTTTTACAATAACTAAGGTAGTCCCAGCAGGTCCCATATTCTTTTGCGCTCCAGCATAAATCAAACCAAACTTAGAAATGTCTATTGGTCTAGAGAAAATATCAGAACTCATATCACAAGCCAATGGTTGATCTGTGTTAGGGAATTCTTTAAACTGTGTTCCGAAAATCGTATTGTTACTTGTCATGTGTACATAATCTGCATCCGCTGGAATTTCAACTCCCTTAGGGATATAATTGTATCCATTATCTTTTGATGATGCTACGATATCTACTTCACCTAATAGTTTTGCTTCTTTCAACGCCTTCGTACTCCAAGCACCTGTATCTATATAGGCCGCTTTACCATCTACTTTCATCAAGTTGTAGGAGGCCATTAAAAATTGTAAACTCGCCCCTCCTTGTAAAAACAATACCGAATAGCCTTCAGGTACCTTTAAAAGTTCCTTCACTAATGCAACGGCTTCATCCATGATGGAAACAAAGTCAGCACTACGATGTGAAATTTCGATTAAAGAAAGGTTTGAGTTGTTTAAGTTTACAACAGCCTCGGCTGCTTGTTCAAAAACCTCTTGTGGCAAGATGCATGGTCCTGCGCTAAAATTGTGCTTTTTCATTTTTAGTTAACTTGATAAAAATTAAGCAACAAATTTCACAAATTATATGAGAATAACTGCTAATAAAATGATAAATAATTCAGCAAGTTTTTGACATTACAATAAAATAAACCTACAATTTTTATAGGGAATTGTATGGTACATTATCGAATGTTCAATTTAGTTGAATTTAAAGGCTGTTCAGAAAGTTTAAAGTGTCAACGCCATCAGCGTAATCCCACAAGTTTGGATGTTGAGATTCCCCAAATGAAATAGTATTTTTAATGTTGGTATTTGAAACAACACATTGAATGCTATCAACATCATTTTCTAACTTACTTTCTAGGCTATTTAACGATTCGTAGAACTCATAAAATAAGGTGGCAATAGGTGATCCATAATTCTCATCTTCCTTGAGCATTAAAAAACCATTTTCTTGTAGTTTAAACAGACTCATTAAGTAAACTGCCTTATTGTAATCGTAGTTGTTTTGGTATTTGTTATAGTTGATTACATCACCATACTTAAAAATAGCTTTAAAAAAGTTGTCAAAATTATAATCTTTAGGAACAAATAATTTTGAAACAGATCTGCACCCCAAGCCGTAATACCTAAATATATCTTCTCCCAATGCTTCTAATTCTTCATTACTTTCGTCACCTGTTAAAACCGCTACAGAATTTCTGTTTTTTCTAATAATACTTGGATATTTTCGGAAATAATAATCGAAATAACGTGCTGTGTTATTACTACCTGTTGCAATTACGGCGTCGAATCCATTCAATTCACCCTCAGTAAATTCAATAAGTTCTTTAAACTCTGGGTTTATGTATTCAAGGTATTTTGCAATTAAAGGAATAAAATACTTGTCGTTTGATGACACTTTGGCCAAAACTTTATGACCACTTATTAAAACGCTTAAAAAATCATGAAATCCTACCAAGGGTATGTTTCCAGCCATTATAATGGCAATAGTCTTCTGATCATTTTCAAAAGAGTATTTAGAGGTCCATTTGTCTAAATTTTCTTTTGTTAAACATTGAGACCAACTTTGTAAACTAAAACATACATTTTCAATATCAAACCATCCATTTGTTTCGTGGGCACGTTTAATTTGAGTTTCAAACACTTCAAAAAACAAGT
>CAJXHW010000430.1 GCA_913054565.1 uncultured Kordia sp.
CTTATTACTTTTATTAGATATTTTTACTGTTTTTTTACTAATTCCATTGATCTTTTCTTTACTAGATGTAAACTCAACTATTTCTTTTTTATCGTTTGATTTTATTGAAGAGTACAAAGCAATGTTTGCATTAATCGTTGTTCTCTTCTTTATTTCCAAAAACTACATATCTATTCTATTGAATAAAAAACAAGCTAGAACTGCTTTTAAACTTAGCTCTGAATATTCATTACTTATATCCCAGCATTATCTTTTAGGAAATTATTTAACGTTTAAAAATCAAAAAAAATCATCTATTATCAAAGAAGTTATTTTTATTGCCAATGATTTTGTAAGCAATGTATTACTGTCACTAAACAGCATTCTTTCAGAATTAATCTTACTTATAATTATCACTCTAATTGGTATATTCTATTACCCTTTTGCAACAAGTGTTTTAGTGTTTTTTTTAGGAATAGTTTCAATAGGGGTTAGATTATACAATAGAGAAAGTCTTTTAAAAATCAATAAGATACGTTCCAATGATTATGATGAAAACTTACGAAATCTAAATAACTTATTAAATGGGTATTTGTCAATAAAATCTAATGAGTTAATCTCTCAATTCCTAACAAAGTTTAAAAACTCTAACAATCAACTAAATAAAAATTATGCTATTCTCCATGCTAAAAGAGTTAATGTGAATAAACAGACAGAGATTTTAATGGTAATTATATTGTCAGGTATCTTTAGTTATATCCATTATTTTCCGTTTGAAGAGTTTAATATCATCTTATTCTTATCAGTATTCTCTGCTCTACTATTTAAAGCAATACCTTCTATAAATAAATTGAATATAAGTTTTACCAATTTTAATTCACACCTTTTTTCGTTAGATATTTTGGAAAGTAAAATAAGAACTCTTAAAAAAACAGAATCTGATGAAGTGATCATTAATTTTGAGAATCAAATCATTTTAAAGATGATTGATTTCTCTTTTAAGGAGAGTAAACCTTTGTTCAAAGACTTTAATCTCACTATTACAAAAGGAAGTTTCATTGCTATTGTGGGAAAGTCTGGAATTGGAAAAACTACTTTATTAAATATTATTGCTAAACTCATTAATCCAAAATCAGGTTATATATATGTAGACGATTTAAAAATTAATGACTCTAATAAGTATAGCTACTTCAATTTAATAACATATTTAACTCAGAAACCTTTTATATATGAAGGAACAATCTTAGAAAATATTGTGCTCACCAAAAAAGAATATGATGTTAAGTATATTCATAAAATACTAGAAGAATTAGGGATTTTAGAGGTAATTGAGCAGCTACCTAATCATTTAGAAACATACATTGGATCTGGAGGTAGTATCTTTTCGGGCGGACAGATGCAACTTATTTGTATTGCTAGAGCTTTAATTAATAATCCCCAAATTTTAATTCTTGATGAAGCTACTAACAATTTAGATATTTCATCTAAAGAGAAAGTCCTCAGATACATTCAAAAACACTCTAAGAAACATAATATAACAACTATTTTAATCTCTCATGACATTCAAAGCACTAAAGATTTATATACATCCATCATTGATTTAGAAGAACATGAAGTTTAGTATCATCACTATTACACACAACCGCGCTCATCTGATAGAAGAAACAATAGATAGTGTTTTAAAACAGACCTATCAGGATTTTGAAATGGTTATTGTTGATGATGGATCTACAGATAATACAGAATTAGTAGTATCATCGTATATTAAAAAACATAACAACAAGTTTAAATATATATCTTGTGATAGGATTGGAAAACCAAGTGCTCTTCGTAACATAGCTATAGAGAATTCAATAGGAGAAGTTTTAACTATCTTAGATTCTGACGATTTATGGCTTCCAACTAAGTTGGAAGAAATATATACTATATTCTCTAAAAGAAATGAAGTTCAATTTGTCTTTCATAATCTAAGACACTTTATAAAAACAAATCAACCTACTGAACCTTATTACAAGTATTCTAATTCTTTTTATAAAAATATTTTACCTGAATTACTAAAAGGAGAAATTTTAGCATTCCCTGTCTTTTCAATGCGTCGTTCCTTAATAGAAGAAATTGGGACAGTGAATGAAAATGTGATAGAAGGCCAAAATGAATATTACTTAAAAACAGCTTCATTATATAAAATATATTATCATAATCAACCTTTAACTTTAATGAGAAGACATGATCAAAATTTGACAAAAAATTTTGATATTACACATACTATAGATACTCTTATAACTTAT
>CAJXHW010000431.1 GCA_913054565.1 uncultured Kordia sp.
TAAATATGTTTTTTAAAAAGTTACAAGAACATAAATATTTCAAATACATCCTTAACCCCTACATAGCCATAACTATTGCTTTTGTAGTATGGATGTTGTTTTTTGATGATAACTCTTATTTGTTTCACAGAGAATTAGATGCCGTTATTAATGAAAAAAAAGCGGAGATAGAACTGTATCAAACTGAAATAGAAAAAGACAAAAAAAGCATACAGGTTTTAAAAAACGATGAAAATCTTGAAAACTTTGCCCGCGAAGCGTATTATATGAAAAAAGATAATGAAGAGATTTACATAATAGAATACGAAAACAAACCAACTAAACACAAAACCGATGAGTAAATTTTTATTCAATGAGTTTGAAGATATATCAGCTGCAGCTTGGAAACAACAAATTCAAGCCGATTTAAAAGGAGCCGATTACAACGACACCTTGCTATGGAAAACCAATGAGGGTATTACCGTAAAACCATTCTATCATAAAGATACAGATGACTATAAGGCAAATATTTCAAACAACAATTGGAATATTGCACAATTAGTAACTGTTAAAACAGTGGTAGAAGGAAATAAAAAAGCCCTTAGCGCCATTGAAAAAGGAGCCGAATCAATTGTTTTTGTTATTGACTCTGAAATAAACATATCGGAATTACTATCAAACATCAATACAAACACTATTGAACTTCAGTTTAAATTTAAACTGTTAAGTAATAAAATGGTTGAAGATGTATTGCAGCTAAATTTACCCCATTGCTATGTTAATTGTGACATCATTGGAAACTTAGCAAAAACTGGAAACTGGCACACATCTTTAAAAGACGATTTTAAATTCATTAAAACCATCGTTGCAAAGTATACTGATAGAAACATTTTGAGTGTTGACACCTCAGTATACCAAAATGCTGGAGCTACAATTACACAACAGTTAGCTTATGCCATAGCGCATGCTAACGAATATTTCAACAATTTTAAAGATGGTACTTTACCAAAACTTCAATTTATAACATCTACAAGTGGTAATTACTTTTTTGAAATTGCTAAAATAAGAGCCCTAAAGCTTTTATTTAAAACACTTAGTGAAGCTTACCATTCAGATAATTATGATTGTACTGTACTAAGTTATCCTTCAAATAGAAATAAAACAATTTACGATTACAATGTCAATATGCTCCGCTCAACTACAGAATGTATGAGTGCTATTTTAGGTGGCGCAAATACCATTTGTAACTTGTCTTATGATCATATTTACCACAACTCAAATGAATTTGGTGATAGAATAGCTCGTAATCAATTGTTAGTGTTAAAAAATGAAAGTTCATTTGATGTAGTTACAAACCCAGCAGATGGTGCATATTATATCGAATCGCTAACTCAACAATTAGCTGAAAAAGCACTAGAGATATTTAAATTAATTGAATTAGGAGGTGGCTTTTTAGCACAATTAAAAGAAGGAATTATTCAACGGAAAATAAAAGAAAGTGGTCTTAAAGAACAAGAGCAATTTGATAATGGCGAATTAGTATTATTAGGAACTAACAAACATCCTAACTTTTCCGATAAGATGACGCATGAGTTAGAAAAACAACCCTTTGTAAATCGTGAATCACGAAAAACATTAATTGCACCAATAACCTCAAGAAGAATCTCTGAAAAATCAGATAAAAATAGATTAGAACAAGAATAAGTAAATCCAAAATAAAAAAAATGAAAAAATTAGTTTTAGCAGTAGTTTTAGGTATTACAGTATTAAGTTGTAAACAAGAACCAACGTTTGAGTATAAATATGCCAATCAGCCACAAACTTTAACATGCGAAAACATCGATTCAAAGTTGTTTAACGAAGCATATTATGCCTTTGAAAACGCAATACTTACACAAGCAAAAAACAATAACAGAAGGCCTAATTTTAATATTACACTTGATTATGCGCTAAGAAACTACATCATGAGAGCAAAAGGACATCTTAAAATAACAGATTACGTTACTAAAGAAGCTTATGACGTATTTCATATCCTTAAAAATAAAGACATCTGGAATGGCGCACAATTAAAAAGCGATGCCGCAATTACAGAGTGCATTGGTAATAGCATTTCTAACACAGTTATAAAAGGGTCATTTAACACATTACGCTCGGTTAATAGTTTAAATTCTAATCTTGTTGCCTCTACAATTACTGATGACAGAACAATTAGAGGACAATATACAGATAAGGCGTTAATGACTTATGTGGCTCTAGACATGTATTATTCTAAATT
>CAJXHW010000432.1 GCA_913054565.1 uncultured Kordia sp.
CTATGAGCTATAAATCAGTTTATTAGCTCAATTAAATAAAATAAAACTATATTAAACTGATTTTTAGTAGATTTGCCAAAAATTAGATTATCAATACACCAAAAAAAAATACACGACTTGTTTATATAGACGCTTTACGATCCTTTGCTATTTTAATGATGCTTCAAGGGCATTTTATTAGTGCATTATTAGCTGATAAATTTAAAGTTTCTACAAATACTACTTATCAAGTATGGGAATATTTTAGAGGAATTACAGCACCTACGTTTTTTACTATTACTGGTTTTGTTTTTATGTTTTTATTACTAAAACAAGAACAACTAGGCTGGAATAATCCAAGAGTAAAAAAAGGACTTGAACGAGGTTTAAAACTAATTATTTGGGGGTATCTATTGCGTTTTAGTATTGGAATTTTTGTAGGTTACACACATGAATCTTTTTTCTATACTGATGTGTTACACATTATAGGGTTATCATTAATACTCCTATGTTTATTATATGTCACAGTGTATAAATACGGACAAAAAATATTTAATTACACACTAATAAGCATAACCTTTTTTAGTTTTTTACTGGAACGTTATTATAACGCTATTGAAATTTCTTTTTTACCAACAATACTCTCTAATTACTTTACCAAAGCTGAGGGTTCTGTGTTTTCATTATTTCCATGGTTTGGCTATGTGAGCATTGGAGGTTTTTTAGCTTCACAATTTATTAAATATAAAGATCGCGCTTATTTTTATGACAGACTCCCTATTAGTTTAGCTGTTATAGGCTTGATGTTATTATTTTTGTCTAGCCCACTATTACTAACTCTTGGTAATGTTACTGGAATAAAATTATTTTCTGTTTCTGGAAACTATAACTATTTATTCACAAGATTAGGTGACGTGTTTATCTTATTTTCAATTTTTGTATACGCTAGAAAATTCTTGAATCATTCCGTTTTTATTAAAATAGGTAAAGTGACATTATCAATATATATAGTACATCATATTATTTTATACGGTAGTTGGTTTCACACAGGGTTAACACGTTGGTTTTACCACTCATTAACCTTTACACAGGCCATTTTTGGTGCTTTAGCATTTATGTTTGTGGTTTGTTTTTTAGTTTTGAATTATAGAGATTTGATAAACAACTTTACCAATACTGCTGTACAATCATTAACTAAAAGAGCCCCTAAATTCAAAACCGTTTTAGCAAAAATAAATTTTACAAGAAGATAATTTTTATATTGCTTTAAATACGAACTGCGCTCAATTTTCGTTTAAAAACAAAAACTAATGCTCAAAAGGATTTTTTCATTCTTTATACGCCTATCATTACTGGCTATTTCACTTGTTTTATTATTTATAACCTTAGTTAATTATGATGTTTTTGGTCATATATACACCAATGAGGAATTGGAAGAATTTAGCAATGAAACTGCATCAGTAGTTTTATCAGATAATGACACTATTATTGGTAAATTTTTCAACAAAAACAGAACAAACGCTTCTTACAATGATTTCCCAAAACACTTAATAGATGCTTTAATTGCTACTGAAGATGCACGATATTTTGAACATAGTGGTGTAGATACAAGGAGTTTGTTTAGGGTTTTGTTTAAAACCATTTTACTGAGCAATAAACGTTCTGGTGGTGGTAGTACAATTACACAACAACTTGCTAAAAACATGTATGGAAGGTCAAATTATGGCCCACTTACCATGCTCGTAAATAAAACTAAAGAAGCCATACAAGCTTATCGTATTGAAAAAACATTCAATAAAAATGAAATTTTAACACTATACTTAAACACAGTCTCATTTGGTGAAAATGTATATGGTATTGAAGCTGCTGCACTGCGTTATTTCAACAAAAAAACTACAGAATTAACTATTGAAGAAAGTGCTGTATTAATTGGAATTTTAAAAGCTAACACGTATTATAATCCAAGATTACATCCTGAAAATGCGTTGAATAGACGAAATATTGTGCTCACACAAATGACCAAGGAATCCTATCTTAATCAACAAGAATTAGATTCTCTAATTAAACTCCCCTTACAACTTAATTACACTAACTTAATTACAACAAATAAAGCTGGTTACTTTTTAGCAGTGGTTAAACGAAAAGCAACTACTATTATTGATAGTATTAACCTTACCAATAATACCAATTGGGATATTGAAAAAAACGGATTAAAAATACACACTACTTTAGATATATCCTTACAAGAATATGGGTTAAATGCGTAGATCGGAA
>CAJXHW010000433.1 GCA_913054565.1 uncultured Kordia sp.
TTGTAATGTAAAACGGTTTATCTCAGGTAGTTTTTTATCTGTTAGAATCTTTTCCAATAATCGTATTTCGATTTCATAGCACATAGGCAAGAGAGACTTTATCAAAGTTATTATCTATAATTTTAGGAAAAAAAGCAAAATGATTAGGATTAATATGGGAATGTATGAGTGTGAAGAATCAATCAATAATTACGGAGAGGCAATGTTTAAGCGTAAATAACAATAATCCTTAAAATAAAAAGAGGCTGCCTGAAAAGTATTCTGAATTTATTTAGCTACGCTGATTTAAAAAGTCAGAATCTCATTAAATTGATTTTCAGTCGTTACGAGAAACCGAATCAAATTCGGTTTGACGAAAATTTGACTTTTTAGATAGCCTCACCTTTAGTGTGCTCAGTTTGACGGTATACATGGTTTTCCTTGTGCTTTCATTTTTTTTTAGAAATTCCCTAATAAGTCCTCCGCTAATGTCATGGTATTGATGTGTTGCAATTACTTTTTTGTCCAGTTTTAGTAAAGTGAACTCTTTTTTCTTCATAATTTATTATTAAATAGGGTTTAATAAAACGAATGTATCTCGTTATTTATAAATGCCATTAAAGTTATATTGTTTCCTTATTCTAAATTATACGCTTATGGACGGAAATACATCATTTATCTTCTCTGAAGACCTAAAAAAGGATTCTCTATTTTCAAATTTTGTCTGTACTATTAAAAGCTGTATTTTATTCAAAATTTAAGCTAGACAAATTTTATAAACCCCATGATCAAATGTCTTATTGCCTTTTTCTGTGTTCTATGCACTACAATCCCTGCTCATTCACAAAACAAAACTATTGACAGTTTAGAAACGGTATTAAAGAATCACAAAGAAAGAGATACTACTCGAATAAATTTACTAAACACTTTAGCTAATTCGTATCGCTCAATAGACATTAATAAAGCACTACTATTTATAAAAGAATCTGAAGAAATTTTAAACACAATAAATTACACTAAAGGAAAAGCAAAAGTCACATACATAAAAGGATTTATATTAGAATCTCAATCAAATTATGAAGAATCTGCTAAGCATTATAAAAATGCCCTTACATTATTTAAAGCTATAAATTTAAAGAAGGGAATTTCTGACTGTTTAATTGGTTTGGGTGGCATAAGTATTGACCAAAGCAATCATAATGAAGCTATTACATATCTCAACAAGGCTATTAAAATCAATGAAACCATAGGCAATCAAAAAAAAGTCGCTATCAGTTTTAATAGTATTGGAATTGTTTATGTTTCACAAGGAAATTTTAATGAAGCAATCATATATTTTAAAAAAGCATTAACTATTTATGATGATCTTGATTACAAACAAGGCATTGCAAATATTACTAATAATATTGGTATTATATATTGCCGTCAAGGAAATCACTCTTTGGCTTTAGAATATTTCCAAAAAGGATTATCTGTACAAGAAGAGTTTAAAGATACATTAAAAGCATGTGTATCATTAATGAATATTGGTGTCGTTTATTTAGAACTACAAAATTATGATAAGGCTATAGAATATAATAAAAGAGCAATAAAAATTGCAACTAAGAACGATAGTAAAAAAGATATTGCAACCATTACAAGTAATTTGGGTATTATTTATCATAAAAAAAAAGAATACCAAACCTCTTTTGAGTATTTAAAAAAAGCATTAGAATTAAGTAGAGAAATTAACTTTAAAATGCAAATAGGTTTATGTCTAAACAATCTAGGAGATGTTTATTTATCCATTAAAAATTATTCCAAAGCTTTAAATTATTTTAATCAAGCAAAAACAAACAATTTAGAAAATGAGCACCAGTTAAGTTTAACTCATTCTTATTTAGGAATAGCAAAGGTATATTCACATTATAAAATATACGATAAGGCATTAGTAAATGCTATAAAGGGTAAGGAGTTATCTCGCAATCTTAAGCTTTTAGATTATGAAAGAGACATTGAACAATTACTTACAACTATATATAAAAACACAGGCAACTACAAAAAAGCCTTGGAAAGTCACCAGCAATTCAAAATATTGAACGATAGCCTTTTTAATAAAGAGAATGTTGAAAAAATAACGGCAATAGAATACGAATACAAATACAAACAAGAACGAGATTCAGCAAAAATTAAAGAATTAAAACTTCACAAAACAATACAACTTACCGAAACAGATTTAGCTAAGTCTGAGCAAAATTTATTGTTTGGAATCATCATATTTCTAGCAATTGC
>CAJXHW010000434.1 GCA_913054565.1 uncultured Kordia sp.
CACAAGTGTGGCCTTTTTTTTATGTAATTACTAATTGAGTTTAAAACTTAATTGCTACATCAACATCAAACTCATCTAATATTGCTTTATCTTTTAAATTGTCAAAGAAACTTGCAGAACCATACTTGATACCGTACTTAGTTCTATCAATTTTTAATTTCGTTGTTGCTGAATTTTCAGATACATTCAAATCAAAACTTACAGGAGCTGTTATTCCTTTAACAGTTAAATCTGCTGTAATGTGGTAATGTGCATCATGTCCGGTTACTTTAGTAAACTTTAATGTTGCAGTTGGAAATTTTTCAGTACCAAAGAAATCATCTGCTTTTAAGTGTCCAGCTAATTTATCAGCATATTCACCTTCCATGTCTGTAACTTTTATTGATGCCATATCAATAACAACATTTCCCCCTACTAGTTTATCTCCTTCAAAAGACAACATTCCTTCTTTTAAATCAATAGTTCCGTAATGCTCTCCAGTAACTTTGTACCCTTTCCAGTTGATTGTACTTTCTTTGATTTTTACGTCTTTATTTACTAAAGCTGTAAATGCAAAAGATGCAAAAGCAAAAATTGCTACCATTCCGATTGTTAATTTCTTTCTTGTATTCATCTTTATATATTTAGTTTATAATTATGTTCTTAATTTTTCTAATAACGAATTTAGCGTTTTAATTTCTTCAATTGATAAATTTCTAACGCCATATTCCTCTATTTTTTCTAAATCAGGGGCTATGTCTAATAATTTTTGTAGACCGCTATTTGTGATTCTAACTTCTATTTTTCGTCTATTAACTTCACACTGATTACGTTCTACAAATCCTTTTATCAACAGCTTATCAATCAACCTTCCTGCATTACTATTTTTATGCACCATACGTTCTTGTATGGTTGACAAATTTGCTGGTTTCCCTTTTTGACCTCTTAAAATTCGTAACACATTATATTGTGATGCCGTGAGACCTCGTGATTTAAAAAAAACAGCATATTGATCTGCCACATGGTTATTTGTGCACAACAAATTCAATACCAATTGTTTTGATTGTGGCAATTCTACTTCACTTTTTAATATACTTGATAACTTACTCATGTAGAAACAATAGTTGTTGATACAAATGTAAGATAATTATTAGATACAATCTGTATGTTATGAAAATATTAACATAAAAAAACTTCACTAGTTCTAGTGAAGTTTTTTTTATATATAATAAGTTATTAGTACGCATAAAAAACGTAACAATAAGTACTTAAATTTTAATTGTAATAATGCGCAACAACAACAATTTCATCATCTCCACCACCTATTTGCATTGACACTTGACCAGTACCTGCAGTATTAGCAACAAAACATACACCAGCAAACATTGGCGTGTATGTACCAGGCCCTAGCTTTACATAATCATGACCAGTTGCAAAAAACCTTTTATCAAAACCTTCCAATCCACTTGCACCTACAGAACTTCCATTTGTATAAAACTGACCACTATAACCTAAAGCTCCAGCATTTCCAGCAAAATTTAATGGGTTCCCATCAACGTCAAATCTAACTAAGGTTTGGTCCCCAGGGTTTTGAACATCAGGTCCATCTCTTCGCAAATACACATAAAACTGTACTGTACGTGCGTGTTCATCATCAATAGGGTCACCTGCTTTATCTAAGTCATATGAGATTGAATAATTAATTTCAACAATCGCATTACGTGATAGTGTAAATGTTGACAAACCAGGCCCCTCTTGCCTAGGCCAACCAGCCTCACTATACCCAGAACCTGTACCAGTTTGTCCAATTACATTTGAATCTGGCCCTCCAGTATCTAAAGGATCGTCCAAATAATTTGCTGGGTTAAATAAAACCTCTATATCAGTAGAGCCATCACCTAAAACTAAATCCCCATCAGTATCAACATACACTCGAGTGTTTTCTATAGTACCTAAATTTAAGTTATTATTAGCAAAATTTAAGCCTTCAACTCGAATAGTTGATGTTGCGCCTTCAATATGCAATTCTTCTTGAGGCGTAGTTGTATTAACACCTACTTGTGCCAAAGACAGAGAAGTAGTTATTAAAGATATATATATAAATGTGTTTTTCATAACTTCTCTATTAGTTGTAAATACGTATTTTTAAATTGTCAGATGACCCACCAAACCCTACATAGGTTTTTCTATTATTTCCATCTTTAGTTTCCCCAAAGAATACTAAAGCATGATCCCCAGCAGGGATACCACCATAACCTACACCATGAAT
>CAJXHW010000435.1 GCA_913054565.1 uncultured Kordia sp.
TATTGGAATAAAGTAACTTACAATTATTTTCAATTTTAATATGTTAAATGTTGAATTTGGTATAAAGTTTGTTGCTATTTTTGGAATTTAAAATGAACAATAAAATAATTTGAACTGTTGTTCGTTAAACCAATATCAACTTAAATTGAACCAACACTTTTATGAAAAAGATAAACGCTATTTTAGGATTGCTTTTAGTCGTTTTAACCATTTCTTCTTGTTCTAGAGAGAATAGAACTATTATCGAAAAAAATAGAGTAGGGCTAGTTTGTAGCCAAGATTTAATAAGTGAAATTGAAACTATTTTTGCTAGTGATTCTATTGTGAAAAACTTAAGTGAAGGAGCCTTAGGAGGGGGAGATACAAAGTACGTTCAGGATAATGATGAATATTTAATTTATTCTAAAGAAGGTAAGCATTTAATGACAATCGTTCCGAATGAACAACACGATTCAACATCTACAATAAAATATGTTCAAATTTTGGATCCTCAATTTAAAACGGAAAAGGGGCTAGGATTGAGTTCTCCTTTTAAAGAAATAAACGTAAATTATATGATTAATAAGGTAGAGACTTCACTCTCTTCTGCTACCTTGTATATAGATGAATTAAATGCTACAATAGCTCTTGATAAAAAAGAAATAGGTGTAAATCCGTTTAGTACACAAGAGATTAAAATTGAGCAAATACCAGATATGGCTAAAATAAAGTATTTAACTATTTGGTTCGATTAATACCTGGTAATTATTATTTTTTCATAAAACAACCCGCATTTTTCATTTTCGAATATTGATATTTTCTTAAAGTTTTATCCATTAAATCTTTAGGGTAGTTATATTTGGCTATATTGCCAGCATTAGTTCCCTTTTAAAACAATAGTTAATGGATTTTACAAACCCTTTAGTGTATGGCGTACCTTGTTTCTTAGGTTTAATTTTATTGGAATTACTTTATAGTAAATCTAAAAAGAAAACAAATAAACTGTATAATTGGAAAGATTTAGGGGCTAGTTTAGCCATGGGTATTGGTTCTGCTATTATTGCTCCATTAATTAAGACAATTTCAGCCATTGTAATTTTTTATTATGTGTATGAATTGTTTAATCCGCTTGTAAATGGGGTTCGTACAAATATTTTTGGATGGGAATCGTTTGGGTATGCTTGGTATGTATGGATTGCTTGCCAGTTGTTAGACGATTTTAGTTATTATTGGTTTCATAGGCAAAACCATAAGGTTCGTTTCTTTTGGGCGGCACATATCGTTCACCATTCTTCAGATAATTATAATTTAGGGACGGCAGTTCGTAATGGATGGTTTACATTATTTTATAAGCCTTTCTTTTATATGTGGATTCCTGCAATTGGATTTGCTCCGGAAATGGTAGTGGTTTGTTTAGGTATAGAATCACTTTGGCAATTTCAATTACATACCAAGTTTGTTCCAAAAATGGGATTTATAGAAAAGATATTTAACACGCATACCATGCACCAAGTACATCATGCTCAAAATGTAGAATACATGGATATGAATCATGGAGGCTTCCTAAACGTTTTTGATAAGATATTTGGTACTTGGAAAGAATTAGATGAAAAAATTGATATTGAATACGGAGTTACTCACCCTCCAAACTCTTATAATCCCCTTGTAATTTTAACTCATGAATACGGAGATATTTGGAAGGATATGAGAAAATCAAAAAACTGGAGACATAAATTTATGTATTTATTTGGCCCACCAGGATGGAGTCATGATGGTAGCACATTAACCATTAAACAGGTTCAAAAAGAAATTAAGTTAGAACATATTGCCAGACTTAAGAAAGCGGCATAGCAAACAAAAACGCCGATACAATTTGTATCGGTGTTTTTGTTTAAATTATTATAGAAATTGGATTATCTTCTGCTACAAGCAAGTAAGGTGTTTTTTAATAGCATAGCAATAGTCATTGGCCCAACACCTCCGGGAACAGGAGTTATAAATTCAGATTTTTTACTTGCAGATTCAAAATGAACGTCTCCTGCCAATCTATAGCCTCGTTTTTTAGAACTGTCTTCAACTCTAGTGATTCCTACATCAATAATAGTTACACCATCTTTAACCATGTCTCCAGTTAAAAATTCAGGAATTCCTAAGGCAGCTACAATAATGTCTGCTTCTTTTGTGATTTCTGATAAGTTTTGAGTTCTACTATGCGCCACAGTAACAGTAGCATCTCCAGCAGCACGTTTCTGACTCATTAAAA
>CAJXHW010000436.1 GCA_913054565.1 uncultured Kordia sp.
AAAAACTAATCAATTATAGATTTTTTATAAAAAATCTTAAAAACTAACTCAATAGCTGTAGTTCAATAAGTGTGCCATTACTTTGTTAACTGCAAATAAATTTTATTGAAGAACGTATCTGATTTAAATGGTTTTGATAGAATATCATTAAATCCAGCTTCGTTCAAATTAATTAGATCGTCTTTTTCAATAGTGATGGCTGTAAGGGCTATTATAGGAATAGTTTTGTTAAACTCTCTAATTCTTTTTGTAGCTTCAATACCACCTATTCCTGGCATGTGGATATCCATTAAAATTAAATCAAATTCTTCATTTTTGGTTTTTTCAACTGCAGATTCTCCGTTGTCAGCTGTAGTGCAATTGATTTCTTTTTTTGATAGCGTTTTTTTTGTAATTAACTGGTTGATTTTGACATCATCTACCAAGAGTATTTTCTTGTCTTTAAGTTCAGAAAGTAGTGCTGAAGGGATTATTTCATTTGTTGTAAAACGGTCAATGCCTCCTTTTTTTGCTAATGGAAATGTAATGTTAAAATAAAAAGTTGTTCCAATGTTTGGCTGGCTTCGTAGCTGAATTTGACTTCCCATTAACTCAATTAAATTTTTGACAATTGTTAACCCCAAGCCGGTACCGCCATATTTCCTATTGATCTGTATAGATCCTTGCGAGAAACTTTCAAATATTTCATCTTGTTTGTCGTAAGAAATCCCAATTCCGTTATCTTTTATTTCAATTAATAAATCAATAGAATTATCAGTTATGTTCGTTTTCTTAATGTTTAAGTAGATTATTCCGTTTTTGGTGAATTTTATGGCATTACTAATTAAGTTTATAAGTACTTGTGACATGCGTAAAGAATCTCCTAAAACATATTCAGGAATGCTTTCTTCAAAATTTAAGTGCAGTTGAGTGTTATTGTCTTTTGCAGCCTTGTGTTGGGTAAATAAAACTTCTTCAGCTAATTTTTTAAGGCTAAAAGGGATACTTTCTAATTCAATTTTATGAGCTTCAATTTTATTAACGTCTAATATGTCATTAATAAAGTTTAATAGATAATCTCCTGAGAAACGAAGCGATTTCAAATACCCTTTTTGCGACTCATTAGGGTCTTCATCTAATAACAAATCTGTTAGCCCAGTTACGGTATATAGCGGTGTTCTTAATTCATGAGTAATTGTTGATAAGAAGTTTGCCTTAGCTTTTGTAGCTTTTTCAGCTTCCTCTTTGGCAACAGTTAGTTGTTGGTTTGTGTTTTGAAGTAGTAAATTTGCTTTTTTTCGCTTTTGATTATTGTTGTAAAGAAATATAATAAAAGAGAAGAATAAAATTAAAAATGCCAACCCTAAAAAAGTCATAATTTTATTTTGACGTAATTTTTCTTCACTTTGTTTTATAATTAAGCTTTGTTGTTCAATACGTCTATCTTGATCAGCAAAATTTAATTTGGCTATTTCTTCTTGTGTTAACCTGTCACTTCTTACATTATAAATACTATCTCTAATAATGTTGTAAGTTTTTAAGGCTTTTATTGCATTGGTTGGATTTCCATTTGCTTCATGAATTTCACTTAGTGTTTTGTAGCCTTCAGTGATAATCCATGGGTAATTATTTGTAAGGCCCATATCAATTGCTTTTTTACAACTTTCAATAGCTTCAAATTTTTTATCTAATCCGTTTAACGCTTTAGAATTGTATAAGAATATCTCTGCTTTGGAGGATTCTCTGGCAAATTTTTGAGCATCTTTACTAGCTTGTTCAAAAATTTCATGTGCAGTTTTATAATCTTCTTTTTTAAGATATAGTTTTCCTTTGTTTTTTAGAATATCAGTTTCGTTACTAAATAATTGTAAAGAGCGGTATATTTTTAAACCATCATTAAAATAACTCAAGGCCTGTTCGTAGTTTTTTAACTCAGTATGCACTAAACCTTGTACATTTCTGGTGATGGCTAGCTCTTCTTTATAACTATTACTGCTTTGTATTTTTGAAGCTTGGTTTAATTTAAGTAAGGCTTCTTCTAAGTTATTATCAAGCATTAAAATGCTCCCAATAATTCTGTAAGTAGTAGCCTCATTTTCTTTGTCATCTATTTGAATAGCAAGATCTAAAGCCTCGTTACAATGTATTAAAGCTTCTTTGTAATCAAGAATATCTTTTAAATCTCTAGCGCGTTCTAAATGAATAAATATTTGTTCTTCTAAATCATCATTTGTTTGGGCGGTTAATACCCC
>CAJXHW010000437.1 GCA_913054565.1 uncultured Kordia sp.
TCTTTAGGAAATGGTATTTTTGCGATAGTAAAAACTAATTTAAGATTATAAAATGACATTCGATAATTTAGAGCCATTAGTGTCTACAATTACCAAAGACATCACGTTGCCTGTTTTTGATAGGTTAAAAGGGGTATGTCAATTATTACAAGATAACTTGGAAGCTTATGATTGGGTAGGATTTTATTTTGCAAATCATAATACCAAAACACTACATTTAAGCGCCTATGTTGGTGAACCTACAGATCATTTGGTAATACCCTTTGGAAAAGGAATTTGTGGTCAAGTTGCAGAGAGTAACTCAAATTTTGTAGTGGCTGACGTAAGTGCACAAGACAATTATATTGCTTGTAGTATTACAGTTAAAGCGGAGATTGTGGTTCCTTTGTTCATTAATGGTGTTAATGTTGGTCAAATAGATATTGATTCTAAAACAATTGATCCGTTTAGTAAAGCAGATGAAGATTTCTTAGCTTATGTAAATAGTGAAGTTGCCGTGTTACTTAATGGTATTGATCTTGAGCAATTAATATTAAAATAATTTATCTATTCTATGGTGTTTTGAGTGATTACAATTACTTTTGCATCTTCAAAAATAACAACTACAACAACACAACAAAATGGCTACAAAAGCAATCAAATCAGCATTAATTTCTGTTTTCCATAAAGATGGTTTAGCACCAATCGTAAAAAAATTGGATGAATTAGGTGTGACTATTTACTCAACCGGAGGAACTGAAAAGTTTATTAACGAGTTGGGAATAAATGTTGTCCCAGTAGAGGATACAACATCTTATCCTTCTATTTTAGGAGGAAGAGTAAAAACATTACACCCAAAAGTTTTTGGAGGGATTCTTAATAGACAAGATCATCAAGGTGATATTGCAGAAATGGAAGAGTATGGTATTCCTCAAATTGATTTAGTTATTGTTGATTTATATCCTTTTGAAAAAACTGTTGCTTCTGGGGCAGCCGAACAAGATATTATTGAAAAAATAGATATTGGAGGGATTTCTTTAATAAGAGCCGCGGCAAAGAACTTTAAAGATACCGTAATTGTTTCTTCAATGGAACAATACGATGAGTTTTTGACTACTATAACAGCTAATAACGGAGCTACAACTATAGTTGAAAGAAAGAAATTTGCAGGAAAAGCATTCAATATTTCATCACATTATGATACAGCCATTTTCAATTATTTTAACCAAGAAGAAGAAGAAGAAGTTGTGTTAAAAATAAGTGAGAATAACGGAAAAACATTAAGGTATGGTGAAAATCCACATCAAAGAGGGTTCTTTTTTGGAGATTTTGATGCAATGTTTGATAAACTTCACGGAAAAGAGTTAAGTTATAACAACTTATTAGATGTTGATGCAGCTGTAAATTTAATGAATGAATTTGTTGGTGAAGCACCTACATTTGCTGTGCTAAAGCATAATAACGCTTGCGGTTTTGCTCAAAGAGCAACGATATGTGATGCATACGTAGATGCCTTAGCTGGAGACCCTACTTCTGCATTTGGTGGTGTGTTGATTTCAAATACAGTGATTGATTTAGCAACTGCAGAAGAAATTCATAAGTTATTTTGTGAAGTTGTTATTGCGCCAGGTTTTGATGCTAATGCAGAAGAAGTTTTAAAAGGAAAGAAAAATAGAATTTTGTTAGTTCAGAAAAACATTGAAATGCCAGGAACAAATGTAAGAACCTGTTTAAATGGTGTTTTGGTTCAGGATAGAAATGGTCTTACAGATACAAAAGAAGGTTTAGTTGATAAGACTACTGTTTTAGCTACAGAGGCTCAGAAAGAAGATTTAATTTTTGCGTCTAAAATATGTAAACACACAAAATCTAATACAATTGTTTTGGTGAAAAACAAACAGTTATGTGCAAGTGGAACGGGGCAAACTTCTAGAGTTGATGCACTTAATCAAGCAATTGAAAAGGCAACCAAGTTTGAGTTTAATCTTGAAGGGGCTGTTATGGCAAGTGATGCATTTTTCCCATTTCCTGATTGTGTGGAAATTGCTGATAAAGCAGGAATAAAGGCTGTAATTCAGCCTGGGGGTTCTATAAAAGATCAATTAAGTATTGACTATTGTAACGCAAATAATTTAGCAATGGTTTTTACAGGAACAAGACATTTTAAGCACTAAAAAGCGTCGTTCATCTATATTAAAACTCCATAAAATATTTTTTTATGGAGTTTTTCATTTTAATGCCATTTTTTCC
>CAJXHW010000438.1 GCA_913054565.1 uncultured Kordia sp.
ATATAATAAAACATCTATTAAAAATAGTAATCAATTTATAAGTGGATTAAACTTATTGTTATTAGACGAAAATACTATTGCTTCTGAATAAGTCAAATAAATACAACTGTTTATTTTAACCCCCATTTTTGATAATTATAAACAACAAAGCATGGTGATTTATCACGCTTTGTTGTTTTATAGCATTAATTACATTTTTATTTACCAATAATCATTTTTACAGCAATAAAAAGCATTAACACTCCAAATATTCGTTTTAATAACTTTTCATCTATAGCAACGGCTAATTTTGACCCAAAAAGCCCACCAATTATAAAGGTAGCAGAAATTACCAAAGCTAACTTCCAATCTACATGTCCTTCCTTACTATATTGCAGTACTGCTAATAAAGTAACAGGTGGTAACATTGCCGCTAAACTTGTTCCTTGCGCTTGATGTTGTGTAAAGCCAACAACTAACAATAGCGGCACCATTACAACTCCACCGCCTATTCCTAAAACTCCGCTTAAAAAACCAGCTAACAAACCAACACCAATAAGAAAGATTATTGTACTCATTTTAATTGGTATAAGATCCTTTTTTCGGGATTTCAATTTCATACGTTCGTCTAGTTTTATTATTCAAGTGACCTTCCCTTAACCAAGGGTTATGAATTTTAAGTATTTTATAGTTAATCCCTAAGTCTTTAGAAAACTGTGCAATATTTGTTATTGCCGTGTCTATTTTAATTGTTTTAGTTGGAATAGTTGTGTATAAATCTGACTCTTTGAAATTAAACCCAAACCTGTGAGGTTGCTTTAAAATGTATTTCATTGCAACAATTCGTGGTACGTAACGTGAGGTTTCACTTCCTAATAACAAATCATAGTACTCAGTTACTTGCTGTTTATCTAATCTTCTTGATATGCCAGACATGCCTCCATTATATGCAGCAGCAGCTAAAGTCCAACTACCTAACCTCTCTTTAGCATCTTTTAAATACCTACAAGCAACTCTAGTTGATTTTTCCAAATGGTAACGCTCATCAACATTATTATTAATTTCAAGGCTGTATTCTCTACCTGTAGTTTTCATTATTTGCCAAAACCCTTTTGCACCAGCTGGAGACACTGCATTTGTTAAGCCACTTTCAATAACAGCCAAGTACTTAAAGTCATCAGGTACATTTTCTTCTGCTAAAATTTTCTCTATAATTGGAAAATATTTGTTAGCACGCTTAAACATTAAAAACCCATTAGACTGCCAATATGTATTTACTAAAAACTCTCTATCAATTCGCTCTTTAATATCTGGCGATTCTACAGGAACCCTTTCATTAGCAAATATCAAATCTTCAGGAAGTGCTAAAGCATATACATTATAGTTATTCACATAACTTGTATCTACTAATTTTTCTACCGATTCATCAGAAGGTGCAATAGTTGTTTTTGATACTGAATTAATAAAAAAACCCGCTACAAAAACTATTGCTACCGCAGATAATACATTTTTTACTCGTCTCATTTTAATTCTATTTATGCTGTTAATAATTGTGGTAAATTTTCATTAAACCATTTGTATTTATTTACGATCATTACATGTGTTCCGTTTTTTACTCTAACTACTTTTCCTTTGATATTTTCAATAGGAAAAACACGATCATGACTACCGTGAATATGTACAACATTACTTATAAGCAGATCTTGTTTCCAATTTACAATTTGCTCAATTGCCCAATCTAAATACTTTTTATCACTAACCGAAAGATATTTTTTATACAAATCTACTCTATGCGATGCTGTTTCACCAAAAACAAATTTCACTAATTTTTCTACATCAGAAAACAATTTTGTAGGCACCAACTTATACGCTTTAGTCAACTTCGCAAACTTCATTCGTTTAGGGAATTCTGTTTCGTGTAACACACTAGAAACCACCACAATTTTTTTAACTGATACAAACTTACTCATTTCTTGAACCAAAATACCACCAAATGACACGCCAAATAAAATTGGATTCTTATGTATTACTTTTTTTGACAGTCTCAAAGCATAATCTTCTAAAGACTCTTTAACCTTTGGTAGCTCCCATTCTATAAAGTGCATTTCATAATCACTTTCAGGTAATTTAATGTACTCAAAAATTTTGGAATTTGCTGCCATACCAGGCACAAAGTAAACATGTGTTTTATCATTTTTCATAATTAGATGACCTCCGGATTTAATCTTTTTAATATAATCAAATTATA
>CAJXHW010000439.1 GCA_913054565.1 uncultured Kordia sp.
CTCTTCGGTATAAATCATTTAAATCAGATGTTGCGAAACGACCACCATCTAATGGTACTAACGGACGTAATTCTGGTGGAATTACAGGAACAACTTTCATGATCATCCACTCAGGACGGTTTTCACGGTTTTTGTTCGCATCACGTAAAGACTCAACAACTTGTAAACGCTTTAACGCTTCCGTTTTACGTTGTTTAGATGTTTCGTTATTTGCTTTATGTCTTAGGTCGAATGATAACTGATCTAAATCAATTCTTGATAATAGTTCAATTAAACATTCAGCTCCCATCTTAGCGATAAACTTGTTAGGGTCATTATCGTCTAAGTATAGGTTTTCTTGTGGAAGAGACTCAAGAATATTTAAGTATTCTTCTTCCGTTAAGAAATCCATTTTTTGAACTGGCTCACCAGCTTCGTTTTTAGCATCACCTGGCTGAATTACTACATAACGTTCGTAGTAAATGATCATATCTAATTTCTTAGATGGTAATCCTAAAAGGTATCCTATTTTGTTTGGTAAAGAACGGAAATACCATATGTGTGCAACTGGCACAACTAAGTTGATATGACCAACTCTGTCTCTACGTACTTTCTTTTCTGTTACTTCAACACCACATCTATCACAAACGATTCCTTTGTAACGAATTCTCTTGTATTTACCACAAGCACATTCGTAATCCTTTACAGGTCCAAAGATACGCTCACAGAATAATCCGTCACGCTCTGGTTTGTGTGTACGATAGTTAATTGTTTCAGGTTTTAGCACTTCCCCTTTTGAGGCTGCTAAAATAGACTCCGGAGAGGCTAACCCTATTGAGATTTTATTAAATCTCTTTACAGTATTCTTATCTTTATTTCTTGCCATACTAATGGTTGATAATGAATTATGTGTAATTGTTAGCCGTGCAATCATAGATTACACGGCAGTTTTATTTATTCCTCTAATCTAATGTCTAATCCAAGACCTTTCAATTCATGCATTAATACATTGAATGATTCTGGTAATCCTGGTTCTGGCATTGGTTCACCTTTTACGATTGCCTCATAAGTTTTAGCTCTACCAATTACATCATCAGATTTTACAGTCAGTATTTCTCTAAGTGTACTAGATGCTCCATATGCTTCTAATGCCCAAACTTCCATCTCTCCAAAACGCTGACCTCCAAATTGTGCTTTACCACCTAATGGTTGTTGCGTAATTAATGAGTATGGTCCAATTGAACGTGCGTGCATTTTATCATCTACCATGTGACCTAGTTTCAGCATGTAAATAATACCTACTGTTGCTGGCTGATCAAAACGTTCTCCTGTTCCACCATCATAAAGATATGTATGTCCAAATCTTGGAACTCCAGCTTCGTCAGTGATTTCATTAATCTGATCTAAAGAAGCACCATCAAAGATTGGCGTTGCATATTTTTTATCTAGTTTTTCTCCTGCCCATCCTAATACCGTTTCATAAATTTGACCGATATTCATACGAGAAGGTACACCTAATGGATTTAATACAATATCAACTGGCGTTCCATCTTCCAAGAATGGCATGTCTTCTTGACGAACGATACGTGCAACAATACCTTTGTTACCGTGACGCCCTGCCATCTTATCTCCTACTTTTAGTTTACGTTTCTTAGCGATGTAAACTTTTGCAAGTTTTAAGATTCCTGCTGGTAATTCGTCCCCAACTGAGATTGTAAATTTATCTCTTCTTAATGCTCCTTGAAGGTCATTAAGTTTAATTTTATAGTTGTGTACTAAATCTGCAACAGCACTGTTTGTAGTATCATCAGTAGTCCAAGTTCCACCTGTTAAATGCGCATAATCTTCAACAGCGTTTAACATTTTTAATGTGAACTTTTTCCCTTTAGGTAGTACTTCTTCACCTAAGTCATTTTGAACTCCTCGAGAAGTTTTACCATTTACAATTGTAAATAACTTTTCAATTAATACATCTCTTAAGTCTTCAAATTTAGTAGCATATTCAAGTTCTAAAGTTGCGATTTCCTCTTTATCTTTAGCTCTCTTACGCTTGTCTTTGATTGCTCTTGCGAATAATTTTTTATTAATTACAACTCCGTGTAAAGATGGTGATGCTTTTAATGAAGCATCTTTTACATCACCTGCTTTGTCTCCAAAGATTGCGCGTAATAATTTTTCTTCTGGTGTTGGATCTGATTCTCCTTTTGGAGTAATTTTACCAATTAGAATATCGCCAGGTTTT
>CAJXHW010000440.1 GCA_913054565.1 uncultured Kordia sp.
ATTACGTAATAAATTAAAAAATCAATTAATTAAAGATAATATAATTAAATAATGAAAAATATAGTTATAGTTTTAATAACAACAGTTTTAAGCTTAGGTTCAGTTTTTTCTCAAGCTAAAAAACCAACAATAATGGTAGTGCCTTCCGATAGTTGGTGTCAAGCTAATGGTTTTATGTTTGAGTCTATTGATAATCAAGGTGTAAAAGTAGTGTCTCCAGATTATAGAAAAGCATTAAGAGATAACATTGAACTAGGTTCTGTAATTACAACTATTGGCGGCTTAATGAGCGAAAGAGGTTTTGACTTGATTGATTTGGAAAGTTCTTTAAAAAAAGCAGAAGTTGAGGAGGCAAGAAAGAGTATGTCAAATACAGCAGAGAGTATTAATGACATATTGAATAGAACGGCTAAAGCTGATTTTATCATACAGATATTATGGAAGACCACATCACGCGGTCCTAAAAAATCAGTTTATTTTGAATTAAAAGGGCTAGACGCATATACAAGTAAACAGAAATCGGCAGCAAACGGTGATGGTAATGGTTTAGTTGGGGCTACTTTAACACAAATGTTAAAAACTTCTGTTCTAGGACATATGGATAATTTTAACGCTCAATTATTTTCAAGTTTTGAAGATATGCAAGTAAATGGTCGTGAGGGTATGTTGGTTATTGAATTATCTGATATGATTGACTACAGCTTAGATACAGAATATGAATTTAAAGGCCGTACGGCAGAATTAAAACGTATTATTAATAGTTTTTGGATGCCTCGTAATACTTTAAATGGTAGGTTTTCACAGGATGAAGCAAGTGCAACTATTCAGAAATTTTCACAAGTACGTATCCCTTTGTATGGAGATGATGGTTGGGGTGGTCAAATAGCTTATGATTTTGAGTCTTTTAGTTTACAACTTGTTGATTTTCTTAAAAAAGAATTTGGAATTGTCACTAAAGTTGAAACAAGAGGACTTGGTCAAGTAAATTTAATTTTAGGAGGTAAATAATAATAGAATTATGAAAAACACAGTAAAAATATTACTAGTTGTAATTTTAGTTGCATTTTTTTGTATAAATACTAATGCACAAAATAGCTTAGGGAAATCTGATGATTCAGCAAGAATTGTTTTAAATTCTTATATACCTACACAGGTTGAAGGAATACCTAGTATAGCAAAAAGACATTTGACTAATAAATTAAATCAGATTGCTACAAAAAACGGTATGGGCGGTAGTGCTTATAACCCAAGGTTTATTATAACTCCAAACGTATCGGTATTAACTAAAGATATAACTCCTACAGCGCCACCAATGACAGCCTTAACTTTAGAGGTTACTTTTTATATTGGGGATGGTATCTCAGGAACACTATTTGCAAGTGAGTCTATAGAGGTGAAAGGAGTAGGTAGAAGCGAAACAAAAGCATATATCTCTGCAATAAAACAAATTAAACCTTCTTACCCAGCAATAAAAGAGTTGGTTAATACAGGGAAAGCTAAAATTATAGAATATTACAATAGTAAATGTGACTTTATTATTAAAGAAGCGTTAACTAAAGCAGATAGAAAAGAATTTGATGATGCTATATCTAGTTTGTTAGCAGTTCCTGAAGTTTGTAAAGAATGTTATGACAAATGTCAAGATCATGCGGTTACCGTTTATAAAAATAAAATGGAAAACGAATGCATGGAGAAAATTCAACAAGCTAGAACAGCGAGAGCTAACAATAACTGGGATGAAGCTGCAGTATTGTTAAGTGGAATATTACCAGATGTATCTTGCTACAATGATGCGCAAGTTATTTTAAAAGAAGTAGAAGATCATAGGTGTTCTGTAGCTTTAGGTAAAGCTAATGGAGCTTGGTCATCTATGAATTCACAAGATGCAGGTTATTGGCTTAGTCAAGTAAGTGCGGACTCTAAATGTTATAAGGATGCACTTGTGCTAGGTAATAGTATAAAAGCTAAACTAAAGAAAGATGAAGATAAAGAATGGAGTTTTAAATTAAAGCAACAACAAGACAATGTTGATTTGAAAAAACAAGCCATAAAAGCTGTAAGAGATGTAGGTGTTGCTTATGGTAGAAATCAACCTAAAACAGTAAATTATAATATAAGAGGTTGGTAAACTATCCTTAAATTATTATTAAAAAGCGCTCTTTCAAAGAGCGCTTTTTTTATACCTTTACTTTTTAATTTTTCATATACAAATGTC
>CAJXHW010000441.1 GCA_913054565.1 uncultured Kordia sp.
AAACTACCGTCATAATAGCTTAAGTTTTTTGGATGCTCACCAATTGCAAAATCCAATTCAATTGTAGATTGATCAGAGATGTTATATTTGATTAATTTACCAGAAGTCATTGCATTACCTTCACTTAAAATCCAAAGAGAATTGGTGTTGTCAAAAACTAAATCACTCATAACAATTCCGTTTAAAGTAACAGTACTGGTTGTGTTATTTGCAGCATCAATAATAGTTAGACTTGGTGTACTACCTATATGGCTAATGTATATTTTTCCGTTTTTAGCCACTATTTTATCAGGTTTTTCATTAACGGGTATACTTGAAATATAGGTGTTAGTTTCTAAATCAATCACAGCAATAAAATCATCTGATGTAATTATTGGGTCACCCCAATTTGTGACGTACCCTGTTGAACCTGAAGCCACAAAGTAACGAGGGTTATCTAAGTTTGTTGTTATATCTGTTTTTTTTAAAAAGGAATATCTATCAACTACTGTTATTTTATTATCAGTATTAGAAATTAGGTAAGCATTGTCATTATTAAACCCTATAGATAACAAGCCATTACCTGCATTTTCGCTATTAACAGTATTATAAATACCTTGTTCAACGGTATTAAAATCATGACTAATATAACTCACTGTTCCTGTAGGATTTCCAAAGTTGTTAATGAGAACACCATTTTGGTATGCAATACTTTCATCATCAATTATTGTAAGTGTAATAAGGTCTGAGCCATCTACATATAATTCTGAACTTGATGTGTCAGTAACAGTAATAATAATATCTTCTTGATCCTCAATTATCGAATCATCAATTAAGTTAAGGGTTATAGTGGTAGAAAAATCACCAGCTAAAATAGTAGCATTTGTAGCTAAAATAGTATAATCTGTAGATTCAACTGCTGTACCTGTTAAGGTGAAGTTGATATTTAAGTCAGTATTATAGCTTTTAGATGTATTAAAGGTAATGTTTACAGTGCCATCTTTTTCATTAACAACTGTATTTGCTGTATGAAGATAAAATGTGTCAGGTTGAAAATTGACGCCTTCATCTTTCGTACAAGATGAAATCACAAATACTATTAAAAAGGCATATAAATAATTAATCATACATGAATTTTATGTTGGTGAAAACTGTAGCTAATTACAGTAATTTAGCAAATGTAAATGTAAGCTATTCTTAAATAAAAAAGAAAGACTACCATTACAGTAGTCTTTCCTAACATTAATTGAAATATGAATACACTTAAAATGTTAATCTTAACCCCAATTTATAGTTTCTACCTAATGTAGATGACGCTTCGGTTTCTGTATAATCCTCATCAAAAATATTAAATAACGCCCCGTTTAATTCTAAATTATCAGTTAATTGATGGTTAATGAAAAAACTTGTGATGCTATAAGCATCTAATCTATCACCACCATAAATAAATCGATCATCAATAAACTGGTATGTTAATGATAGATTTGTGTTTTCTTTTAATGTATATGCAAGATTAGCATTGGCTTTATGTGTTGGTACATTTAAACTTAATACATCTTCCTCAAATTGGGTGAAGGTATAGTTTGCAGTAAGATTTAGTGTTTTTGTTAGTTTTAAATTAGACTCCAGCTCTAATCCTTGGGTTTTGATATTATCATCACCTAGGTTGTAGTATACACCTCCAACCCACCAACCTGAAATAGGGTCGTATAGATTTTTAAATTCAATTCTATTTTGATCTTCTCTATGAAAGACCACGGCGCTAAAACGGTGTTTTTTGTTATAATTTAATTCAAACCCAAACTCACCATTGATACTTTCTTGAGCTTCCAAATCTTTAAATCCGTAATCAGGTGAATACTGTTGGTAAATTGTAGGCGCAATAAAAGCAGTACTCCCAGTAGCAAAAACTTTAGCATCTAGATTTTTAGTAGGTTTAAAGTTGTATGAAGGGTTAATGCTATAGACTAAATGACTTCCAAAATTGGTATGGTTACTCATACGAATACCAGCATTAACGTTTAAACCGAAGTTTGTGAAGTACGTCAAATTAGCATAAGGATCTACAAGAGTTACTTTTGTATCGTCCTTGTTATAAGCAGTAACTAAAGTACTGCTGCCATATGGTGTTCTGGCCTGTGTTGCTTTTTGTTCTTGTATATTTACACCAACTACTGTCAAAAAGTTTGTATTAAACTTATATTTATTATAAAGATCTATAATAATTGAATTA
>CAJXHW010000442.1 GCA_913054565.1 uncultured Kordia sp.
TAGTATTTTTCCATTGATTTTGATACTTACAATTGCCTCTATTTCAACTATGTTTTATTCAGGAACTATATATAATATTATTAAAGATTTTGCATTTTTATTAAAACCAATATTATTTATAATTTTAGGTTATCTTTTGATGACTAGAATAAAAGACAAAGAATTTATTTTTAAGGCTGTTATATATATAGCACTAATTTTCGCTGTCATGCATTTGATTGAATTCATTACCTATATATATGAGAATCCTTTCAGAATAGGATCCATAAGAGATAAACTTAAAAAATCAAATGTATTGGAACTTTTGGGTATTGTATTTATTTATGCTAATGGCAAAGGAAAATATTTTACTTTACCATTCATGAATCTTAGTTTAATGAAGTTTGTTTTGTTTAGTTCATTTATTCTATATTTTTCAAGAACAATGTTTGTGACTTTATTTATTTTGGTATTCGCTATTAAAGGGTATACTAAAATTACCAGAAAAGGTCTTTTTTTCATGCTTATATTTGTTATTTCGGTAATTTTATTTTATATCTTATTGTATAATATTGATATTAGTAGGGAAAGCACAGGCTTAGAAAACTTTCTATATAAATTGAAGTTGGCCCCTTCAGAAATATTTTATCCATCAACTAATATAGATGTAGAAAATCATAAAAACCTATGGGATCATTGGAGAGCGTATGAAGCGTTTAAAGCTATTGAACAATTGATTGAAACCAAGTATTTGCTTGGTGTGTTTTTTGGAAAAGGTTTGGGATCGCTTGTGGATTTGGGTTTTGTTGCTCCTCTAAATGAAGAAGGAATTCAATTTATCCCTAATATTCATAATGGGTTTATCAATATAATGTTTAAATCTGGTCTTTTTGGGTTATTTTTCTACTTTCTATTTTTAATATACTGCTATTTGTATTCATATAGAACGGCAATAACAGAAAGGATACTTTTTGTTAATAATATGATCTCAGGAATTGGAATTTATTTTTTATTTACCACACTTATTGTGTCGGGAATTTATAATCAAGGAGATGTGCTAGGAATAATTTTAGGAGTTTTCCTGTCCTTGAATTTTTTTTATATCAAAAATCGAAATAATTTAAATGAGAATAGCAATAATAGGTACTAGGGGGATTCCGAATTATCATGGCGGTTTTGAGCAGTTTGCTGAATTTTTTTCTGTTTATTTAGCAAATAATAACCATGATGTTTTTGTGTATAATTCAAGTACTCACCCTTTTCAAGAATCAAATTATAAGGGAGTACATATTATTCACTGTAGCGATCCTGAAGATAAAATAGGTTCAGCAGGGCAGTTCATATATGATTTTAATTGTTTAATCGATGCAAGGAAACGAGATTTTGATATCATATTGCAACTGGGGTATACAAGTAGCTCTATATGGTGCAAGTTATTGCCAAAGAAATCAATTATAGTTACTAATATGGATGGTTTGGAATGGAGACGCTCTAAATATTCTAAACCAGTACAACATTTTTTAAAGTACGCAGAAAGATTGGCTGTTAAGTCTAGTGATTATTTAGTATCGGATTCATTAGGGATTCAAAGTTACATTAGAAAAAAGCACAATGTTGATTCAAAATATATAGCCTATGGTGCGGAGTTATTTAATACTCCAAATATTGAGATAATAAATAAATATGGTGTAGAAGCGGGTAATTACAATATGTTAATTGCACGTTTAGAGCCGGAAAACAATATAGAGATTATATTGGATGGGGTAGTCTTAGCAAATGAAAAACGTCCATTTTTAGTTATTGGTAAACATGATACGAATAAATTCGGAATTTATTTAAAGAATAAATTTAAAGATTCAAAACATATACATTTTGTTGGTGGCGTCTATAATTTGGGGCACCTAAATAATTTGCGATATTATTCTAATTTGTATTTTCATGGACATTCAGTTGGAGGAACGAACCCTTCATTATTAGAGGCAATGGCTTCAAAAGCGTTAGTTGTAGCGAATGAAAATGAATTTAACAAAGGAATCTTAGGAGAGAATGCCCTTTATTTTAGAACAAAGGAAGATGTGAAATTTTACGTCGAGAATACTGTAAAAGGAAATCACTTTGCGAAAATTGAAAACTCTTTTAATGAAATAGAAACTAGGTTCAATTGGAAAACGATAAATAATGAATATTTAGAATTCTTGAATGAGTGTTATAAAAAGAATTAAAA
>CAJXHW010000443.1 GCA_913054565.1 uncultured Kordia sp.
TATTTAACCCTTTTTTAATCCAGTTAAATTTTAACTCAAAAAACCTCAAGTTTTTATAGTTATTTATAGCTTCATAAATAATCATGAAAATGATAACACTACTATTAGCGAGCAACCATATTGTAAATAAAAAATCAAGTGTGATATCTTCGTTGCTATAAATTTTATACAGCAGTACCAACACCCAACTTACAGTTCTTACAAATAGTAATATATTGGCTAACAACACTTTTTTAAAAGCGATTAATAATCGATAAGTTTCTTGACAAAAATGCTCTGTCACACCTAATAAAAATATTAAAAACACATAAGAAGCGCTAAACTCTATTTTTGAAAATACTAGATAAAAAATCGGACATGTTACTATATAAATTAGCACATAAAACAGTAACGTGTTAGCAACCTTATTAATAGTATCAATCTCTGTTTTAGCTTCTTTTAAGATATCTCTAACACCGTAATTATAAAAGTCTATTCCAAATACATATATTAAAATAGTTACAAGCGTTGTAATTAAGCTAAAATTACCATAGTCAAAATCTGTCAGGTGTTTTGACATTAGTATAATGATCAAAAATTTTGATCCCATACCACCCAAACGAAGCCCTAAATTTACTAGCTTATAAAAGGGGATTTTTTGTAAAAAACTCACAATTACCTTTTTATTATATCAAAGCTTAACGGCGTACCTTTTATAACGCTCTTTACAAAGGTTTTCCCTATCACTTCGTTAAAATATTTTGGATGCAACCCTACATTAGGACGTACTGATTTAATATTTTCTTCTGAAATCACATCTCCTACTTTTACATTTTTACTTACAAATAACGACCTAGAAAAAGTTCTACTAGACTTTTTCTTTTCCGTCATTTCATAATCTACACAGCCCATTAGTTTTTCAGTCAAACGCACTGCATCTACCATTTGTTTGAATTCTGCTTCATCTAAAGAAAAATGTGCGTCAGCTCCACCAATTTTTCTATCTAAAATGAAATGTTTTTCAATTACTTTTGCGCCTAAAGCTACTGCAACCATTGGAGATTCTATCCCCATAGTATGGTCTGACAAACCAGATTTTACATCAAACTTATTTACAATATCAGGTATTGTTAGTAAGTTAGCGTCTTCCAGAGCTGCTGGGTAAGCAGAGGTACATTTTAAAATAGTAATATCATTGTTTCCTTCTTCTTTACAAGTTTTAATAGCTAACTCTATATCTGCGATAGTTGCAATACCTGTAGATATAATTATTGGTTTTTGTTTTGAAGCTATGTACTTAATTAAAGGAATGTCTGTAATTTCAAATGATGCAACCTTATAGATTGGTGTATGTAATTCTTCTAAAAAATCAACGGCCGTTTTATCAAATGGAGACGAAAAGCACACCAAACCTTCTTCTTTAGCAACCTCATATAGTGGTTTATGCCACTCCCAAGGCAATGATGCGTTTGTGTATAAATCATGTAAGTATTGCCCATCCCATGCAGTGCCTTGATTAATTTTAAAAAGATCTGTCTTTACGTCTAGCGTAATTGTATCTGCTGTATAAGTTTGTAATTTTATGGCATCAGCACCTGCTCTTTTAGCAGCTCTAATTGTTTCTTTAGCTATATCTAAACTTCCACCATGATTTGCTGACAGTTCAGCAATTATAAAACATTTACCTTTTAACATCTTCTTTTTCTAATTTATACACAAAACTAATACAACCTTTAATCATTTCTTCCTTAGCATATATATATTTTGCAGTTTCAAATGCTTTTATCGAAGCTTTATTATCTTTTTTAATATATGCTTGTATTGGCGATGTATTGTTTTTAAAGTATTCTATAGCCGATTTTTTTAAAAAATCATTAGCCAGTTTTTTACCTCTATATTCTTTTGAAACTAATATACCAATTATTGCATACTCCTCTTTTATATCAAAACGAACAATTCCTGCTGGTTTGTTATTTACTAAAGATATTAAAAACAAACACTGCTTATCTTTAATTTTTTGAAAAAACCATTTCTTATGATCCTCTATTTTTATTTCATTAGAATCATATGAATTTTTTCTCACTAATTCATCATTAGACCAATTATAAACCAAAAGCATATCTTCTGCTTCTGCTTTTTTAAAAGTTATATTTAATCTATTGATTAAACCTAAGAAATTCACTTTACCATTTCCTTTAAAAAGATTATACTGGT
>CAJXHW010000444.1 GCA_913054565.1 uncultured Kordia sp.
AACTACCTTCTATAGTTGAGGGCATCTGTTCTTTGAATATACTAGATAGTACATATTATTCTTCTATTTTATTGAATATACTTTTTTTTATATTCTTTGAACTACTCAAATATAATAACCTACTATGTGACTTTGAATCTAAATGTTTTTCAATAATTTTTTCGTTTTCATTTATAATCCCTGATAATGTAGCTAATTCTAAACTCTTAAACTTACTTTGCTTGTCCATTAGCTGATTCAATACTTGTACCGCTGCATTTACGTATTTCCTATCAGCTTTTGTTTCCTTATAAAGATTAATTCTCTTTTTGGTAAGGTGAATAAGTAATGAAGATTCTTCCTGTAAAAATTCTAATGTCATATTTTATACTATTTCTCTAATCAATTGCATCACAACTCCTAAACACATTAATGTATCTTCTTCCTTCAATTCAATATTTGAAAAATCTTTGTTATCAGCAATAAGCTTGTTTTTTTGTTTATCGAATCTTTTAACGGTGAATTCTGTATTGTTTAATGATATGATTCCTATTTTATTATCGTCTAAATTTACATCGGTACGCACCACTAGTATATCTCCTACATGAAGTGTAGGATACATCGAATCTCCCTTTACTCTAACAATATAAGTACTGTTTGGTTTAGACAAATACTTTTCATCTAAACTTAATTTTTGCTCTTTAAAATCATCCGCTGGTGAAGGAAACCCAGCTTGAACACCACCTTCAAAATAGTTTATATACACTCCTTCATCTCCTACTCTAAAAGGTAGATTTTCAATTTCATTTCCGAACTGTGGTACTTTCACTATCTTCATTATTCTACTTCTAATAATTCATTCCAATTAGTCGTATATCTTTTGGATAATCTTTCTTGGCGCATTTTCCAAGTTCTTCCTAAATCCTGACTACCCAATTTTACTTTACTTACCCCTAAGTTACTATTAATTGTATCAATAGACTTCATTAGGTTGACATGTTTTGGGTTTTCATTTACAAACAAATTAATCTGTTTGGTTGCTTGTGGTGTTATCCCATTTATGATTACTCCTCCTTTTTTAAAATGATAGCCTTTTTTATAAATAGCTAATAATGCCTTTATAGCATATTTAGACAAAGTAATACTTGATGAACTTGCATAAGGCAAGTTTATCGTTATACTTTTATAGTATTGTGGCTTGTCTTTTTTAAACCTATTGGTTAGTATAAAAACAGTAATTAGATTACAGTCTGATTTTTGTTTTCTTAACTTTTCAGCACATAAAACAGCATAGGTACTAATACGTTCTCGGAGTTCGTTGATATCTGTAATGTCGTTTTTAAAACTTCTGGTTGTTGCTATTGACTTTTTGCTTGCAACCTCATCAAGGTCTAAACGTGATTTTCCTTCTAGCTCATGCTTTAAACGTAACCCAACCACTGAAAATTCACGTCTCACATAAGAATCGTGTAATTGTGTAAATTCAAATGCATTTTTAATTCCTATAGCTCTTAGTTTAGCAGCAATCTTCCTACCTATTCCCCAAACATCTTCAATGGCCAACCATTTTAAGGCTTTGACTCTTTTATCCTCTGTATCAATTACATACGAACCATTTGTTTTTTCTGGAAATTTTTTAGCTACTCTATTGGCCACTTTACATAATGCTTTAGTAGGTGCAAAACCAATACTAACTGGAATACCAACATTTTTATTAACGGTGTCTCTCATTTTAACACCGTATTCTTGAAGGTTGTAGTCTTCAAACCCTTCAAATTTTAAAAATGCTTCATCAATTGAATAGATTTCTATATCTGGTGTAAACACTCTTAGGTTATTCATAACTCGGTTACTCAAATCTCCATATAAGGCAAAGTTTGACGAGAATACATTTACCTTGTTTTGCTCAAACACTTGTTTGTATTTATGTGCTACAGCTCCCATAGGAACGTACTTTTTTACTTCATTAGAACGTGCAATAACACACCCATCATTATTAGATAACACCACAATAGGCTTATCCTTTAACCAGGGTTGAAACAATCTTTCACAAGATGCATAGAAGTTATTACAATCAACAAGTGCGAACATGTTACAAAGTTACCAAGAAAACTTGTTGGTTTATTGATTAGAGAATAGAGGATATTAACAAATACTTTTACTCCTGATAATCATATTTATACAGAGTAATATATTTATTTACATAAATT
>CAJXHW010000445.1 GCA_913054565.1 uncultured Kordia sp.
CAAGTGTTCCAAGATCATTTGAGTTTAAATCTAAGGGTACTTATTATTTAAATATATAGTTTTAATGAGGAAGAAGATACTGTATCCTTTATTTTTTCTGTTAATTTATCAGTCTGCATTTTCTCAACAACAATTGGCTTTCTCATTTGCAGAAAACCCGCAAACATTAATGTTAAATCCGGGAGCTGAAACTAATTACCAATATCATTATGGAATTCCAGTATTTTCTGGATTCAATTTAAGTATAGGCTCTACAGGAGTTACATTAGAAGACTTGTTTTTAGACAATGGACTTACATTCAAATCTAAATTTGAAGGAGTCTTACGAAACATAAAAGAGGATGATTATATTAATTTTAATACTCGAATAGATGTTTTATATGGAGGGTACAGATTAGATCGTCAAACGTATTTAAGTTTTGGTTTTTATGAAGAAGTAGATGTGATAGCATATATTCCAAAAGATTTTGCAGAATTATTTTACTATGGAAATAACAATTTATTGAATAGATCGTTTTCTGTTTCTCAATTTGTAGCGAAAGCTGATGTTTTGGGTGTTTTTCATTTCGGAATTTCTAAAAAAGTAAATAGCAGATTAAATATTGGAGCAAGAGCTAAAATTTATTCCTCAAGTTTTAATGCTGAAACAAACCATAATTCAGGAACATTTACAACATTCCAAAATAACACTAACATTATAAGACAAACATTAAATAATGTTGATGCAGCCGTTAGAACTTCTGGACTTATAGAAAATGGTAATACTATAGATAATGTATCTAGTTTGTTGAGTAAAACTTTTTTAGGAGGTAATTATGGAATTGGATTAGATTTTGGACTTACATATCATTTCACTCCACAGTTAGAATTTACGGGTAGTATTATTGATTTTGGTTTTATTAGGCACTCTAAAAACACAAAGCAATATACTGTTAAGGGCGATTATATTTTCGATGGAATTGATTTTGAATTTGATCCTAACAATCCTAGAGACTATTGGCAAGAGTTAGAAGATGACTTCGATGATAAAGTTGTTAGTACTGAAAATGAAGAAGCTTATACATCATGGAGACCTTTAAAGATTAATGCAGCTATTAAATATAGTTTTGGTGAAATTAGAAGAAAGGTTTGTTATGCAGACACACATAAGAGGTATTATTATAATGCTATAGGGCTCCAAGTTCACACAGTGATGAGACCTTTGAAACCTCAATTAGCTATTACTGGTTTTTTTGAAACTGCATTTACAGAAAAAATTCACTCAAAAGTCACCTATACAATTAATGATTACTCTGCAGCAATATTTGGTAGTGGAATGTCTTTTCAATTTGGAAAAGTAAATCTATTTGGTTTCATAGATAATCTCCTGGGAGTAAAAGACCTAGGCGGAAGTAAAACTATTTCTGTTAACTTTGGAGTAAATTTTGTAATTGAATAATATGAAAAATTTTGTTTTAATAATTTTATTGGCTTTAAGTTTCAATAGTTATAGTCAAAGCTTTCTCAATAAGTATAAGTATGTAATTGTTGATAGTAAATATGATTTTGTTATAAGTCCAGACCAATATGAAACAAGCTCATTAACGAAATTTCTTTTTAACAAAATTGGATTGAAAGCTTTTTTAGAAACCGATGAAATTCCCGAAGAATTATCAAAAGCCCCTTGCCAAGCCTTATTTGTTTCAGTAAGAAGATTGCGAAGTCTATTAAGGATTAAAACAGAGATTCTATTAAAAGACTGTATCGGAAAAGTTATTCATACATCTGATGTTGGAATAACAAGAACAAAAGAATTTGAGAGAGGGTATTATCAATCTATTTCAGGAGCTTTTACTTCAATAGAAAGATTAAATTATAAATATGATGAAACCTTGGTTGTTAAAACTCCTGATAAGCAAGTAGAGACTGTTAAAAAGCCTCTTATTGAAAAGAAACTTGAGCCAAAAAAGAAAATACAAGTTGTTAAAGAATTAAAAACTAAATCGACTACAAAGCCTAATTTTACACTGTTGTATGCTCAAGAAAATAAAGATGGATTTCAATTAGTGAGTACCAAACCAGAAGTAGTATTTGTAATTTTAAAAACGAGTAAAGAAAATCTATTTATTATTAAAGATAAAAATGGAATTCTAGAAAAGAAAGAAAATTTTTGGGTAGCTCAATATTATGAGAAAGGTAAGTTCATTAT
>CAJXHW010000446.1 GCA_913054565.1 uncultured Kordia sp.
GAACTTCCAAAGTTGAAACCACCAACTACTCGTAAAGGAAAAATATCAGGCTTATCACTATCAAGTGTTCGTAAAAAACAAGAACATTTACAGTCTAAATTAGCTGAAGAGGTACAACATGAAGTACTCCCTACGGAAGAGTTTAAAAAGGACGATTTAATTGCCTATTGGCGCGCTTATGTTGATGCTTTAGATAAAAAAGGAGAAAAAATTGTAGCCTCTATATTAAACATTGAAGAGTTAGTTGTTGAAGGTACCGTTATACATATTGAGTTACCTAATGAAACCATGAAAATTGATTTGGAACGTGCCCAGCATGCCTTATTAGCTAATTTACGTAAACGTTTAAACAATTATGATATTACAATTCAAAGCACTGTAAACGAAGAAATACAAAAAAAATATATTTTCTCTGCAGAGGATACTTATGAGAAGTTTAAAGAACTTAACCCTGCAATAGAATTTTTACGCCAAGAATTTAATTTAGATATTAAAAACTAAACACAATACCCATGCTAGGATTAAAACTACCAACAGACCCAAGATGGGTAAATATTGTTGAAAAGAATATTTCTGAAATATTAACAGACCATGCCTTTTGCGAACAAAAAGCAACAAGTACAGCCATTTCATTAATTGTAAGTTTTCCTGAGTATACAGATCTTGTACAAGAAATGGTGGCCTTAGTTAAGGAAGAGATAAGCCATTTTAAAATGGTACACGATTTAATTTTAGAACGTGGTGAAACTTTGGGTAGAGACCGAAAAGACGACTATGTATTACAGCTTTTAAAATTTTTTCCAAAGGGTGGTAGTAGAAATACACAATTGGTACACCGCTTGTTATACGCTGCATTAATAGAAGCACGCAGTTGCGAACGTTTCCGTTTATTGTCTGAAGAATTGGAAGATAAAAAATTAGCAGACTTTTACAGAAAACTCATGGTAAGTGAAGCCAACCACTACACTATGTTTTTAAGCTTTGCCAGACAATATGGTGATGATTTGGCTGAGGTAAACCAAAAATGGCAAGATTTATTGGTCTTTGAAGCCAATATCATGAAAGACTTAGGAACCAACGAAACAGTGCATGGCTAACTAAACACAATAGTGTTTATATTATAGTTATGGTTTATTAAAACTCATACTTTTGAAAAAAAAGTTAAAATTATTGGGTAACATAAATCATTTTAAAGGAACTATAAATTTAAAACTTTAAAAGAACATTCTAATACAAATAGCGAAAAAGAAAAAGGGTTTAAAACATTAAAAGACCCTAGTAACGACAATCTCTATGATCACCCAATACAAACAGGCATCTTTAATGGCTCTGACTACAAATTAAAAATCAAAGCAAACCCTAATACAATTATGGTTGCCCACACACACCCTAAAAATGATGCTTTTGAGTTTTTCTCCCCTGAGGATATTATGTATTTTGCAAGTTTGGCATCTGCTAATGTTACAGATACTGATATTGCAATACTTAACCCAACAGAAATAACCTTTGCATTAATTGTAGACAACCAAACCTTTGCCTTACAATTTGATGATACTGAAACCGTTAATAAATTAATTGATATCTATAAAGATATAGAAAAAAGAACAGAATTTATTGATGATTTAAGAGATGACTATGAAAATGATATCAATATTATGACTGGGGAAACAACTGATATTGGCAAACAACGTCAGCATGTATTTAATCATTTAGAAAATTACAATTTAAATGTGTCTTTATATGAGGCCAATTATAATGGTGATTATATACAAAATTGGGAAAAACTAAATGAAAACGGCTCTACTACTCCTTGTAATTAATTATTAAAATAAAAACTATGAAACATATACTTTTAACTAGCATCATACTAATAAGTTTAGCTTCATGCAAAGCACAACAAATTATAACACCAATATTTAATAACCCTACACCAGCACATACCCCCAACAACTATTATAAAGATGTTGATGGTGATTTTGATAAATTTATTGGCACATGGAAATTTCAAAACACAGACACTGAATTCATAATTGAATTAAGAAAAGAATTACATTATTTAACTCCATCAAATTATTACAAGGACTTATTGATAGGCGAATATTTGTATAAAAAAAATAACATAATACAAATAAATACGCTTGAAAATATGGATAACTCATTAATATCGGGGTACCAACATAGTGTCTCT
>CAJXHW010000447.1 GCA_913054565.1 uncultured Kordia sp.
CAGATGTGTGCTCTTCCGATCTATTTTAAAGCATTCTTCATTTGTACTAAAGGTACCTCAGTTAATTTTTGTAATTCTTCTAAAATAATTATCTGCCTTTTTACAACTGTACTCATACTTCTTAATTATTTGCTTTTCCTATCGTCCCAATATTTGGGAATATATGATTTTATATTTGTATAAAACAGACAAAAACAAATATTATGAAAAACTTAATTGTACAAAACAGTGATTTATCAAACTCTAAATCTTTAGATTCTATTAATGAAATAGCTAGTACTACTGCCAGGGCAGCATCAACTATTGCAAAACATACTGATACAGATGAGAAAACAGCTATACTATTAGGAGTTGGCTCTTCTTTTTTAATCACAGCAATGATTAACCTATTAAAATAAACGCTATATGAAAAAACTATCCATCGCATATGCTCTAGCCTTATTTCCTATTACAGGATTCTTAGGCATGCATCAATTATATTTAGAGAATTTTAAAAAATTCTTTATCCGTTTACCTGCTTCTGCTACCTTTTTTGGAGGAATATTATTTTGGATATATGATTTAGTTCATCTATCAAAACAAGTAGCGGAGTTTAATTCTAAAGCTGAAAATGATATAGATGAGGTCATTGAATTGTTAGATCATGGTCATTTAAAAGAGGCCTTAAAACGTTTTATTAAGACTGGACATACTCAGCACTACGTTCAAGAAATTATTAAAAGAGGAAAAGGTGATGTTATTGTAAAACATTTTGCTACAACTGAAGCAGATAAAAGTAAACTAGCACAGCTTATTAAAAACGGAGATACTGAAAGTCTGGTTATACACCTAACTAACTATTATGTTAAAAACCGATTGCTAAACCTTAAACTTTTTATGGCATGACATTATTTATCATTATTGGAATACTCCTTGGGATAGTCGCATTTATCGTTTTAGGTTATTATTTATGGTCTACTGCAAAAGAAAAATATAACCATAATATTTTTGGAATAGGTGTGCTCTTAAGAGGATTTCTCTCGTTAGGCTGTATTCTTTTATTGTCATGCTCTAGCTTATCTAGTGAAGCTCAAATAACTTATTTGAGCTTAGCAATAGTCTTATGGCTTTGGACCTTTATAGTTACCTGGAAGAATACCAGTTTCTTGATTGCATTCTTTTCAATCATCTATCAAGTAACCGTTATTTATGTTATCAATACTGCACTTAATAAAACTTTTCAACTTCTTAAAGGAGAATAAATTTTAAACTAATCAATCTATGAAAGAAATTATAAAAACTACTGATCCTAAATGGTTAGAAAAATCAATCAAACATTACTCAAATAAAAAGGAGTTCTCGTTTATTGATGATGCTCAATTAGGAATGACTAAGGCAGATTTAAGTTCTGCTGTTCAATTGATTAAAGCAGCTAAAACAAAAGGAGGAAAAACTTTAAAACAAATAACGGCTGTTTTGGTGGGACTTGGAATGTCAGCTGCAGGAATAGGCATTATTATATTGGCTATTCTTGATCCGGAACCTACTACTAAACTTGGACTATTAATTGGTGGTGGTTTGGTTCTAGTCCTTACTGGTTCCTTTGCTACCATGAAAACATTAGGCGTGAATTTTAGTGTGTCTGCTAAAGTAGGGACTTATGCCTTTGATATTAAACCTGAATAATTTAAAAACTATATATATGAAAAATACATTGTTAAGAATGAAGAGCACATACAAAACTTGTGGCTCTTGTGGAGAAAACATGAGTGATTGTGAATGTTGGCACGGAGGTGTTTCTGATAAGTAAGTATCGTTTGATATCGCACAGTTATTATACTGTGCGATGTTATTTATAAAAGGAATAAGAAACACCCTCTACACCAAAACTATGCCTTCAATATATTATAATTAAAGTAAATGTTTCATAACTAATATTTATAAAAAAATACTTACTTAACATGTACGACATGTTTTGACGCTTTTAGATTATAATCTTTGTACTCGTTAAAATAATTAAATTACGAAACACAACAAGGAGAAATTTAAGCAGTACCTATGCAAGTATGAAAATATGAACCCAAGCATTGCTGAAGCTTATAAAAAAGTATTATGCAGGGTTATTGCAGAATGTTATACATGTACAGGTATTAATATTTTGAAACTAAAAACCTATGATGAGTTTAAACTATCCATGAGAGCATTTAA
>CAJXHW010000448.1 GCA_913054565.1 uncultured Kordia sp.
ACTAATAGATTGATTTATTCTTGGTTGATTATTACTTCCAGATCCTTTAGTAAGAAATATTACATTTGGTTTGTAGATTGTCATAAATTTATGAGCTAGTAATTCGTGACCTGGATGACCAATAAATAATAAAGTTTTCATATGAAATATTTTCAAGGCAATTATATATTAAAACTACAATAAAACAAAGATAATCGCCAAATAAAATGAGCCAAATTTTTAAAAGTGCAATAAATTATTCTATAGGAAACTATTCTAGTAAACTTATTGCTATTTTAATATTTCCAATTGTCGTAACATATCTTGGATTAGAAAATACAGGTAAATTTGATTTAGTGATTTCAACAGTTGGTATTCTCAGAACACTTTTTTCATTGCACATTGGAGATGCTATGTATCGTTGGTTTCAGTGCAAAAATATCCAAGATCAACAGATAAGCTTTTCTAATGGGTTAGTAATTACTTTAATTATGCTGTTCACAGTGAACATTATATATGTTTGCCTGTATGTTTTTTTTCCATACCCAATAGAATTATTAACAATCTCTTTTTTTATATTAATAAGTCAAATCATACTTTCTGTTTTACTTCAATTGATAAGAGGAGAAGGGAGAGTTACTCGATATACTCTTATAGGAATTATAAAAAGCATTGTATTTACATTATTCTCTTTATTGGTTGTGATTTATACAGAAAATAAGTTGCACAATATTTTTTTAGTTTTAATAGGCACCAATGTTGTATGCATTATAGTTGCTGTCTGTGGATTTAATTTTCAATATTATTTTAAAAAAAGCTATATATCTTTTTCTAATACTAAAAAATTAATAAAATATTCTATTCCCTTGATCCTAAACGCATTCAGTTGGATTGGTTTTTTTACAGCGAATAAATATATTCTTTTCACAAATTTTGGATTAAATAATAACGGTGTCTTTGCTGTAGCAGAAAAACTATCAACAGGTGTTTTTTTTAAAGGAATGTTTTACTATTACTCTTTACAAGACTATTCTTTATCGAGTTCAAATTTTCAAAAGGAAAAATCTTTTTTTATAAAAATAATTAAGAGAACGTTATTCATCTTATTAATGGTAACAATAATAATCATTTTAGGTTCTTGGTTTTTTATACCAATGTTTTTCCCTGACTTAATACTTTCACTAAAATTTTTACCTTGGCTTGCTTTTGCTAACTTGTTCATAGCATTGGCAGGTTATATGGGAATTCCTTACAATTACAAAAAAGAAACAATATCAATGTCTCTTACATCATTTTTTGGATTAATTATTAGTCTATTATTGTCCTTGTTATTGATATCACATATTGGTATTTATGGGATATGTATTTCAATTCTTGTAGGCTCAATTTTTGTTTTTATAGCTCGTTTAAAATACACATTGACCTTCTTTAATAAAAACGAGATTTAATTATTTTTTTTACTCTATTGTATTTTTTTTTCAGTGAAGATTTTGATGCCTTTTGCTTAGTGATTTTAAGCCAATATTGCTCATCAAAAGCATCGCGAGATAGTTTTTCTAAAGTTAGTCCACGTTTTTCACATTCAGAACGAATCCATGCAGGAGAATGTCTTACACATCCAGACACATCAGATTCATGACTTGTTCCTACCCATTTATTACCTTGATAATCATTTTTTTTCAACCTAGCGGGAAGATATGAAGTTAAAAACACAGCAGATTCATTAGTATTGTAAACAAAACCATCTAGCATAATTTTGATACTATTTTTACTACAATGAGTCCATATAGAACCAGCCAAAAAGAAATCAAATTTTGTATTAAACACAGAAGTGTCAAATGCTGAATTGAAATTAAACTGTGGCTCTTTAAGTTCTATTATCTCTGTTGAGAAAAGATGTTCTTTACCAATTCTAACTCTTTCTTGAGCTGGTTCAATTCCATAATAACATCTTTTATCAAGAAAATGAATTAACCAATATCCTACGCGTAACACTCCGCAACCAATTTCAAGCACTCTTGAATCTGGCATTAAACCTTCTTCTAAAAGAGTAATTAATTGGTTCCTTCCAGATTTTTCAAATGAATAATCAGGAACACCAAGAAAGCCATATTCTTTGGTCATTTTTTCTCCTAAATATTGTAAATCAATATTAGTTGTGTAAGGTATAGACATGGTTAGGTGAATTATGATTTAAATCTA
>CAJXHW010000449.1 GCA_913054565.1 uncultured Kordia sp.
GGATTTATTTTATTCAATGATAGTAATGGTTTCCATTCTCAAAAAGGAGTCCAAGGAACTTACGCGTTTCACTTAGATATTAATAGAGGGTCTTTTATCAATCAATTATCTTTTGGTGTTTCATTAACTGCTGTTCAAAATCAAGTAGATCAGTCTCAGTTTTTTGGAGACCCAACTGTAGCGCAATTGATACAAAGTGATAGTTATTTTAATGCAGATTTTAGTGTAGCATATCATAAATCTGGATTTTCATCCTACTTTACTGTAAAAAACCTGTTGCTTTCAGCTAAAAATAATTTGAATAACAATTTAGAGCCTTTAGATTTACGGAATTATGTTTTGTCTTTAGGGTATTATTTTGGACAAGAAAGGTTAATTCAATATGAGCCATCTATAATGGTTCAATTAAGAGAGTCTACAGGTGAAAGAATTGTAGATTTTAATATCAAAGCGTATAAAAATTTTAATGGGGCTCAGTTATGGGCAGCATTATCTTATCGAAAAGGTTTCGATGCAAATCCGATAGAAAACTTAACTTATATTACACCAATAATAGGTGTTAATTATAAAAAATGGATGTTCTCTTATACTTATTCTAAGCAAGTGAATGATATTGTTTTAACCAATGCTGGTTTTCATCAAGTATCTGTAGGTGTTAACTTGTTTACTAAAAGGCCAAGAGCTGCAGCATGTCCTAATATAAATGCTGCTTTTTAAAAATCGTGTTCTATGATTTTAATATGATTTCCATGATCTACAAAACTTCTTAATGTAGAGCTGTTTTTATTGCTATAAAACACATGTTGAGTTGTTGCAAGTAATGGATTGTTTTGTTGTAACAAATCAAGTTTTTGAAGAATATTCTTAGTTTGCTTAGCAACAGCTAAACCAGAATCAATAATTTGAATTTTGTTTCCAATGATTTTTCTTATTTCCTCTATTAAATAAGGGTAATGCGTACAACCTAAAACTAAAGCGTCAATATTTTCTTCAACCATAGGGTTTAGGTACTTCTTTAATAAATCTATCGTTCTAGGCGAATTTATTTCTCCTTTTTCAATAAGTTCTACCAAACCGTCCCCTACTTGTTCTAAAATGGAAACATCACGGCCTATCTTTTCAGAAGTTTGTTCAAAGAGCTTACTATTAAGGGTTCCTTTAGTTGCTAAAATCCCTATCTTTTTTGTCTTAGTTATTAATCCAGCAGGTTTAATCGCTGGCTCAATCCCAATAAACGGAACATTGTAACTTTCTCTCAGCAGATGAATTGCATTTGTAGTTGCTGTGTTGCAAGCGACAATAATTAATTTACAATTTTGATTTAATAGAAACTCTGTGTTTTTAATACTAAGGTCAATGATTTTTTCTTTACTTTTTTCTCCATAAGGGGCATTTCTACTATCGGCTAGATAAATAGTATTTTCTTTAGGCAAAAGAACTGTTACTTCTTTCCAGATAGATGTTCCTCCAACACCAGAATCAAAAAAACCAATTGAATTATTCATAGGTAGGTAAAAATAAAAAATCCTACTTTATTAAGTAGGATTTTTAAAACAATTCAATGTTGAATTTAATTTCTTGCTGTAGTAGCAGGCTGTTTTTGATTTGGTAACAAGCCTAACTTCGTTTTAAGATCATCATAGATGTCTGTACCTTCAGCAACTAATAAACCTTTACCAGCTGATCCGTCAAGAATATATAATAGACCTTTAGCTTTGGCTATTTCTTTAACTGCTTTTTCAGCTTTTTGAAGAATAGGAATCAATCTCTTTTGCTGCTTTTCTTGAATGTCTTGATAAGCAGCTTGCTCTAGTTGAGTGATTTTATTTCTGTCACCTTGTACCTCTTGAGCTCTTTGTTCATTCACTTGTTGAGTTTGTGTACCGGCTTCAGCTTCATACTTTTTTAGTTTCGCTTTAAACTTATTAACCTGACCATCGATATCATCTTTGTAGGTTTTAGAAATTTTAGCGATTTCAGCTTGTAATGCTCTTGTTTCAGGCATGTTAGCTATAACTCTTTCTAAATTAACATGTCCTATTTTTTGTGCATTTGCAACCCCCGTCATTCCTAGTGCTAAAAATGCAACTAATAGTAAACTATTTAATTTTCTCATTTCTATTTAATTTAATTTAATTATCCTGTTCTTTTTTATTTTCTTCTTTCTGCTTTTTGTTTTC
>CAJXHW010000450.1 GCA_913054565.1 uncultured Kordia sp.
ATTTGAATTCGAAAAACGTAATACTGATTATCTTTTTTCTCATAAAAAAAATTTCACCTCTACTATAAACTTAGAAATACCTGTTGGATATAAAATTTCTGAAACCCCTAGTGATATACATGTAAATACTGAAAATTATAAGATTGATGTAGCATTTGAACAAATTGGTAACGTATTGACTTACAAAAAAACTTTTATTTTAAAAAACGCTATTCTTAAAACAACAGATTACGAAGCTTGGAACAAATCTATTAAAGCTTTGCGCTCAATATATAAAGAGCAATTAATTTTAATTAAAGCATAAAGAATATTTAAACCTAGCAACTCTATATTACTAATAAATTATTATCATGAAAAAAACATTAATTCTTCTTTTTATTTCAATCTTTACAATAACTTTTTCTCAAACCAAAAAGGAGGCAGAAATAAAGGAATTATTTTGGGGAGATAAAGATCCTATCAAAACTTCAACAACTATTCCTGAAAAATGGAATAACGAATCTGCAGTTATCATTTATAATGACATTATACACGATTACCACAAATTCGGAAAAAGCATTACGTATACATCCTCTATTAGAAAACGTATTAAATTATTGGATAAAGCAGCTGTAGAAAGCTTTTCTGAGTTTTCATTTAATAAAAACTTTTGGTCAAGAAGAGGTTTTAGTTGGCGAAAAGGCGGACAATTTATTGCTATTAAGATTATAAAACCTTCTGGAGAAGAATTTGAAATTAATATAGATGATGAAGTTATAGAAGCTGATAATGGTAAAAAATTAGCTTTAGCAAACTTGGAAGTTGGTGATATTTTAGATTATTACTTATACAAAATAGAACCTTTCAAATCTCGTGATGAGTATGGTTTTAGTGCTGTAGAAACAACTTTAGGCGAAGAGTATCCTATAGTAAATATGCGTTTAACTCTTAATACAGAAAATGATTTCTTTATAAATTTCCAGACTTATAATGGCGCACCAGAATTAGTTGAAATTCCAACTGGAAAGAGAGGTGTTAGACACTATGAGTTAAACGCTTCTAATGTAGCTAAAGACTTTTACCCTCGATGGTTTTATCCTCTTGCTGAGATTCCTTCTTATAAATTTCAAGTATTTTTTGCACGCTCAGGAAAATTTGAAAATAGAGCTATTGCTTTTTTATCTGAAAAAGAAGACATAATTAAAAAGAAAGTTGACATCCAAGATGTTATTAACTTATATGATAATAAGTTTAAACCAAATGGGGATATTGGAGATATTAAAAAATATTTCAAAGATAAAAATATTACTTCAAATAAAGACATTGTTACTGAAGGCTATTACTTCATGAGACACTTCTATTTAACACGTTTTATTGAAGCACTGCACGTTGAAAAGTCTGAAATCATGTATAATCCATATATATATTATGGCAACAATCCCGTATTTATTAGAAACCAAAAGCATTTTATAAATCATTTTACAATGTTTCTTAAATCTCATAAAATTAAATATGATATAATCACTGCAACAAAACGTTATAATGGTCCTATTACAGATTTACTTCTTGAAGAAAACGTTGATGTTCTTCTAAGAGTAAACCTAAAAGAACCTGTATATATTGATTTTTTCGGAGTTCATACAAACATAAACCAATACTCTCCTTCACTAGAAAACAGTAAAGCATATGCTTTAATAATAAATGATAGAAATAAAATTACCGAAATTAAAAACACAACTCTTCCTGCATCAAATTATAATGATAATAATTCATTAACTGTATCAGATATAAGCATTAATGACGATTTTGACATTGTATCAGTAAAACGTAAAACTTCTTTAAAAGGCCACTTAAAAGAAAACAGCCAAAAAGATTTAATGTATTATTATGATTACGTAAATGAAGATTACAAAAAATATAAAACGAAATCATTTATTGGGCACATTAAAAAGAAAAAAGATATTGCTAAGTATGGTAATGAATTAAATTCTTTAGTGGAAAAACTAAAAACCAAACAAGCTGAAAATTTTAAAAACGAAACTAATAAAGAATATCGTTTTGATATTAGCTATCACACATATGATATAACAAATACAGGCCGTTATAATTTTTCTGATGCATTTGTGTACAATGAATCATTTGATGTAGAAAAAGATTTAGTAAAAAAAGCTGGAAGAAATTATATTTTAGAAGTAGGTAAG
>CAJXHW010000451.1 GCA_913054565.1 uncultured Kordia sp.
TTATTTCAACATTTGGTGGTATAGACTAAATTATTGATGAAAATGGATACATTAATCATATTTTGCATCAAATTTATCTTTCCATTTTCCTTGCACCTTAAGTACTTGTTGTATAACATCTCTGACACAACCGTAACCACCTTTTTTATGTGAAACGTAATGAGAGATTTGCTGTATTTCTGGTGCAGCATCTTTTGGGCAACAGGGAAGACCAACCAAAGCCATTACCGGGTAATCAGGAATGTCATCTCCCATATACAATACATTCTCCGATTTTAAATCATACATGTCTTGTAACTCTTGATATTGCTCAATTTTATTATGTGCGCCTAAATAGATGTCAGTTATGCCCAATCCTTTTAAACGAGTTCTAACACCTTCGCTACTTCCTCCAGAAATAATACAAACGCGTAAACCGGCATCAATAGCACATTTTAAGGCGTAGCCGTCTTTTACGTTCATTTTTCTAACCAGTTCACCATTTTCAAAAACGTGAACGCCGCCATCTGTTAAAACGCCGTCTACATCAAAAATTAAAGTGTCTATTTGTGGTAAAATCTCTTTATAACTCTTATCCATGATTCTTATAGGTATTAATTATTGAGTCTGTTAAACTCGTATATATTTTTTGTTGAGCTTCGGAGAGTTGCTCCAATTGCGATGTAATTGTTTTCTGATCATTTCTTTTTGCTGGTCCCGTTTGAGCATCAATCGGGTCTATGTCTTTAATCTTTCTTAAAGTCTCCTCTAATAATGGATGTAGAATTTCGAAAGGAACATTATTTTCTTCGCATATGGTATGCCCCACATGGTACAAATGGTTTACAAAATTATTTACGAATACTGCTGCTAAATGCATCTTTTTTCTTTGAAAAGAATCTAAAATATAAATGTTTTCTGAAATAAGTGATGCTAACTTTTCAAGTAAAACTAGATCCGATTCGTAATTGGCTTCTACACAAATAGGAATGTTTTTAAAATTAATTTCCTTGTTTTTTGTGAAAGTTTGTAATGGGTAGAATACACCTTTTCTTTTAGAGGCTATTAATTCCATGCTTACACTACCAGACGTGTGTACGATCAATTTATTTTTTATCGAGAGCTCTTCAGAAACAGTACTTATTTCATCATCAGAAACAGTAATTATATAAACATCTGCATCAAATATTTTATCAAAACTATTAGTTATAGATATTTTAGAAGCAAGGTGATTGATTTTTTCAATACTTCTATTATAAACCTGTTTTAGGTTTACAGAATTATTAGAAAATAGTACATCAACTAAGTGATTACCTACATTTCCATATCCAATTACTATTACATCAATCATAGGGCGAAGATACTTATAATTCATAATTTTTATAAACGATTCTAGTTTTTTGTAAATTGCATGCATTAAACATATTTAAAATGAAAAAAGGCTTAATTATTTTAGTGATAACATTTTGTACTGGCGCATTGTATGTAAGTGCATTTATGAAAGAAAATGAAAATAAATTTACAATGGAAGAAAAAGAGAGTTTGCATCAATTTAAGATGGAGGATTTGTATGGTAATGAGTTCGATTTTTCTCAGTTAAAAGGGAAAAAAGTAATGCTCGTAAATACAGCTTCTAAGTGTGGGTTAACACCACAATACGAATTATTGCAAGAGTTGTATGACACTTATAAGGACAGGAATTTTGTAATTGTAGGATTTCCTGCCAATAATTTTGGAGGACAGGAGCCTGGGACACATTCAGAAATTGCTTCTTTTTGTAAGGAGAATTATGGTGTTACTTTTCCTATGATGGGTAAAATATCTGTAAAAGGAGATGACATGCACGAATTGTATAAGTTTTTAACGAACGCATCTAGAAATGGAGTGCAAGATTCAAAAGTAGCATGGAATTTTCAGAAATACCTAATTGATGAAAATGGGTATTATGTTGATGTCAAAAGCCCTAAAACTTTACCCAACGATGCCGAAATAATCAGTTGGATAGAAGAGTAGTATTTAGTATCTAAAACAAAAAAAAATGCCATCTTAACAGATGGCATTTTTCGAATTCAACAAAAATTAATCAAAAACAATTACATTTTGAATTCCTTTCGTGTCTCTTGGGGTTGAGATAAATTTAAAGTTTTTTAATGATGCTATTTCCGCAATGCTTTTG
>CAJXHW010000452.1 GCA_913054565.1 uncultured Kordia sp.
ACTGTTATAGAGTACATGGACAGAATTGTTCCTACAATGGACAAAGCCGTTTCTAAAGAATTGCAAAAAGTACTTAAAAAGCAAAAAATGAAATTTTTAACATCTCATAAAGTAACCAATGTGGAAACAGTAGGTAATGAGGTAGTTATTAATTATGAAGATAAAAAAGGACAACCACAAGAAATTAAAACGGATTATTGTTTGGTATCAGTTGGTCGTCGTCCGTATACAGATGGTTTAGGTTTAGAAAATGCGGGAGTAAAAGTTGACGAACGCGGTATGGTAGAAACGGACGCTCATTTGCAAACAAATATTTCTAATATTTATGCTATTGGAGATGTTGTAAAGGGTGCAATGTTAGCGCATAAAGCAGAAGAAGAAGGTGTATTTGTAGCCGAAACTTTAGCGGGGCAAAAGCCACATATCGATTATAATTTAATTCCAGGTGTAGTATATACATGGCCTGAAGTAGCGGCAGTAGGACAAACAGAGGAACAACTAAAAGAGGCTGGTGTAGCTTATAAAGCAGGATCATTTCCTATGAGAGCTTTAGGAAGAAGTAGAGCATCTATGGATTTAGACGGTTTTGTAAAAGTTTTAGCAGATGCTACTACTGACGAAATATTAGGAGTGCATATGGTTGGAGCTCGTGCTGCCGATATGATTGCTGAAGCAGTTGTAGCTATGGAATACAGAGCATCTGCAGAAGATGTATCACGTATGTCACATGCACATCCTACATTTACAGAGGCTATTAAAGAAGCATGTTTAGCTGTTGATGATCAGGCATTGCATATGTAGTAAGTATATTTTTATACTTCACAAAAAACTAAAAAAACTCCGAGCTTACTCGGAGTTTTTGTTTTTACGTTTAAACAGTTTTTTAAAAAAAGGTTCTTTTTCTTGTTTGCGTTTGGCTTTTTCTTGCGTCTTTTTAAAATTGGTGTCTTTCTTTTTAAACAAGTCAAACAAGTTTTCTAACCCAGTTTTTTCTTTAAAATCTTCACAGTCCAATTCGGTTTCAAGTTCCTCAGAAATTTCAGGAAAATTAGCACTGTAATTTTTTCTGATTTTAGCGTCATTTTGAACATTATATAATGTTCTTGCAACTAAAGGTAAGGCCAGTTTACTACCAGCGCCATTAGCATTTGAAAAATGAATTTTTGGCGATGCTGCACCAACACGACTAACCATAACCAAGTTAGGATTGTAGGCAACAAACCAAGCGTCAGCGTAATTTTGTGAGGTTCCTGTTTTTCCCGCTAGCGGTAAGTTTACTTTGTAGGTATTTCGTAAACTAGTACCTGTTCCTTTATTAATGGCTTTTTGCAATATAGTGTTTGTTAACTGTACACTTTTGTCGCTCATTATTTTATCAGAAAAATTCTTTTCTTGTTCATATAGTATTTTTCCATCGGTTGTAGTGATACGATTAATACACTTTAACTCCGGAAGCAATCCATTATTTGCAAAAGCAGCATAGGCACGTGTAACTTCATAAATACTAGCGTTAGTTGTTCCTAAAGCTAAGGAAGGATTGTTTTCAAGAGGCGTGCTAAATTTCATTTTTTGCCATAAAGTATCTACGGGTTTAAACCCTGTTTCTAAAAGTAAGTTTACCGTTGGAATATTCATAGAATTAAGCAAAGCACCTGACATGGAGTATTTACCTCCGATACTCTTGTTTGCATTTTTCGGACTCCAATTGTTATAATCGGCAATAATAAGCTCATCATTGTCTAAATACTCACAAGGGGTTCTTCCTGTTTCAAATGCTGCTGTATAGAGTATTGGCTTAAATGTAGATGCTAACTGACGTTGTGCTAGTATTTGATCGTAAGGGTGTGTTGCATAATTAATACCACCAATCCATGATTTTATATTTCCTGTACTAGGGTTAATGGCAAGCATACCTGCGTGCAGTAGTGTTGATTCCAAATACAGGCTATCTGCAACACTTATTGAGTCGAGATAACTCTCCTCCCAATCAAAAATTAATTGCTGGTTACGTTCAAGTTTTGTTTCGTACTTATTTAGCTTTTTTAGCTGTTTGTTTACGTATTGCGTTAAATTTCTTTTTTTATAAGGAGTATTGTAATGCTTGCGCAGCTTTTTTAGATCGGAAGAGCACACGTCTGAACTCCAGT
>CAJXHW010000453.1 GCA_913054565.1 uncultured Kordia sp.
CAGTCAGTAAAGTCTTTACTATTAAAGAAATATTATAAATTTGTTTTAAATAATTTAAAATGAAAAAACTTCTTTTTATAACACATGATGCGTCACGTACCGGGGCGCCTATGTTGTTGTTAAACTTGTTGCGTTGGTTTGCAGCGCATAAAAAAGAAGACTATGATATTTCAGTAATGTGTGTTGAAGATGGGGAGTTGTTAGAGGAGTATAAACACTACGCAACAACTATCTTATTTAAGAAAAAGCATCAAAGCAAAAGTAGGATAGTGGCTAAGGTTTTAAATAAATGGCATATAAAAAAGCAATTACAAAGTTTGAAAAAGGAGTCTTGGGATTTGATATTTTCTAACACAATTGTAAACGGAAAAATGCTTGAGTTATTGAAAAGAACGCAAGTACCTGTAATTACATATGTGCATGAATTACAATTTAGTATTGAGTTATTTTTAAAGCGAGGACAAGTACAAGGCACGCTAAAAAATGCAGATTATTATTTGTGTGGTTCGAAATTGGTACAGCAAACTCTCATAAATCAGTACCATGTAAAGAGCACACAAACTAAGGTTGTCAATTCATTTGTTGAGTTTAAATCCAATCAGAAAGAAGAGTTTCTGTCAAGTCAACTGAAAAAGGAACTTGATATTCCTGAGGACGCTCTGGTTGTTGGTATGATGGGGTCATTTATTTGGCGTAAAGGAGCAGACTTCTTTATCGAAACTGCTAAGAAACTACAATCAGAACAGATATATTTTATTTGGGTGGGAGCTAATAATCCAAAATACATAGCCGAATTTCAATATGATTTAGAACAATTAAACTGTACGCTTAAATTGAAATTGATACCACCTAGTAAAGAGTATAAGAAATATTTTAATATGATAGATGTTTTTTATTTGTCATCTAGAGAAGATCCTTATCCTATGGTTATGGTTGAAGCATCTTCCTTCGGAATTCCAATTTTATGTTTTGAAAACACTGGAGGAGCACAAGAGTTTATTGATGAAAAAACAGGGTATATCATACCCTATGGTAATATAACTGCTGCAGCAGAAAAATTAATAGATTACCACAATAATAGAACAGTGTTGTCTGAAAATTGTGAAGCGATCAAAACAAAATCGAAGCAAACTCATGATGTTATGCTGAATGCACCAGTAATTGAAACTGTAATTAATGAGTTGTTAGATAGCAAAAGTTCAAATGACTAACCCAACAGTTTCCATCATCATACCGAATTACAATCATGCGGCGTTTTTACAACAACGTTTAAATTCGGTATTTAACCAAACATTTCAGGATTTTGAAGTCATTTTATTAGATGATGCGTCTACTGATAGAAGTAGTGAGTTGTTGCAAACTTATGTAGTGTGCCCTAAAGTGTCTCATGTGGTGCTTAACACACAAAACTCTGGAAGTCCATTTAAGCAGTGGGAAAAAGGAATTGCTTTGGCAAAAGGAGAGTACATCTGGATTGCTGAAAGTGATGATTATTGTGAATTAAGTTTTTTAGAAACCGTAATGCAGCAGTTTGGGCAACACCATAATTTAGGTGTAATCTATGCACAAAGTATTGATGTTGACGCACAAGGAAAAATGTTACTACATAGAAAAGAATACACAAAAGCATTTGAACCAAATATTTGGGAACGAAATTTTATCATGAATGGCAGGGAATTTATAGATAAGTATTTAAAGGTTAAAAATGTCATTCCAAACGCTAGTGCAGTGGTTTTTAAACGAGATTTAGTTGAGAGTTCTTTTTTTACATCAAATCTGTTAGATATGAAAATGTGTGGTGATTGGCTTTTTTGGATTCAATTGGTACTTAAAACCCGTATAGGCTTCGTAAAACAAGAGCTAAATTACTTTAGAAATCATGCCGCAGTAACAAGAACACATGTAGGTGTAGAAAAAAAGAAACAACGTTTGCTTGAAGAAAAAGAAGTGCGTTCGTTTTTAGGAACCTATAATTACTCAAACATCGAATTAGAATATCATTTATATAGAAAATGGTTTAGGCTGCATGGTAAAAAAGCAATGCTAAGGAAATCTTTTTATACTATAAAGCTAAATAAAACAACTATATTTAGATTTTTAAAATATCTAAGAAAATATT
>CAJXHW010000454.1 GCA_913054565.1 uncultured Kordia sp.
TGACTACTTTAAAAGATAGAGTGTTAGCCGAAATAAAAAAAGGAAAAACCTTAGAAGATGTAAAAGTAAATACTGAAATAACAAAAGACTATACTTCTTTTAGCGGGTGGATAACTGAAGAAAGAATACGAACAACTATTTATACTAGTTTAACTAAAAAATAAATAGAAATTTTTCTATCAAAAAAGCCGAATCTTTTGATTCGGCTTTTTTGATTCGCAGTCACTTATGCATCAGTTTTTTTTTGTTATCTATAGAATTTTAGCACGTATTTTTGTCCAAGTTCTTTTCAATAAATAACCACTTGTTATAGCTGAGATTGTAAGATATATGGCTAAAGTAGTTTCCCCATAAATCCAGTAACCTGTAGCAAACAAGCAACTGTAAATTAATGCACAACCCAAAAGCATGGCTAGAATTCCAGAAGGAACGCTCCAACCTTCATTACTGTCAACAATATCTATTTGTTCTTCTTTTGCATCCTCAATAACTTTTGACCAACCAGATCCTCCCGGCTGAATTTTTTTGTAAAAATCACGAAGAGTTTCTTTCTTTTCAGGTTTTGTTATGTGCATGGCAATGAGCCAGGTAGCAGTTGTCAGTAATACTATTATGGGGAATTTAGACCATTCAGGAAATACCCCAGTAGTATCATTAAATAATATTCCCCCAAGCTTTGTGAAACTTAGAAGAATCGAAATAATACCAGAAGAAAACATCGCTACAATTTCTGCCCATGCATTAATTCGCCACCAAAACCATCTCAAAATAAAGATCAATCCTGTACCAGCACCAAACATTAAAATAGCATCAAAAAGCTGCAATGCGTTTTGTAAGACCAATGCTAATAATGCACTAAAAACCATAAGCACTACTGTAGAAATTCTCCCCACGGCAACTAATTTTTTTTCTGAAGCTTCAGGATTAATTTGTTGCTTATAAAAATCGTTAACGATATAAGATGATCCCCAGTTTAAGTGTGTGGAAATTGTACTCATATAAGCAGCAATTAAAGATGCTAAAACTAAACCTAGTAAACCACTAGGTAGTTTCGTAAGCATTGCAGAATATGCTAAATCATGACCTAATTTATTCTCTGCTACATTTGGGAAAGCTTCTTGAATACTAGCAATATCAGGGAAAACAACCAACGAAGCAAGTGCTACAATAATCCAGGGCCAAGGGCGCAAAGCGTAATGCATAATATTAAAGAAAAATGTGGCTCCCATAGCATGATTCTCATCTTTAGCGGCTAACATTCGCTGTGCAATATAACCACCACCTCCAGGTTCAGCACCTGGGTACCAAGCGCTCCACCACTGAACAGCAAGGGGTATGATTAATAGTGTAATTAAAGCTGTTTTATCATTAAAATCGGGTAAAAGAGATAGTTTGTCAGCAACATTCTGATTTGCTAATAATGCATCTATACCTCCCACTTCTGGAATGTTTACCAAGTAGTACGCTGCTCCAATAGCTCCAGCCATAGCAACAAAAAAAAGTAGAAAATCGGTGTATACAACTCCTTTAAATCCTCCTAACGCACTAAATACAACTGTTACTAGCCCGGCACTTATAACTGTTTGCCATGGTTCTAATCCTAGCATAATTTGACCTATTTTTATTGCAGCTAACGTAACTGCTGACATTGCCATAATGTTAAAAATGACACCTAAATAAATTGCTCTAAATTTTCTCAAAAACTTGGCAGGCGCTCCACTATATCGCAATTCATAATATTCGAGGTCAGTATTCACAGCTGATTTTCGCCATAACTTTGCATACACAAAAACGGTTAGTAAACCTGTAATTAAGAAAGCCCACCAAACCCAATTACCAGAAACACCATTGTTTCTAACAATATCAGTTACTAAATTTGGAGTATCTGTTGAAAATGTTGTGGCAACCATTGATAATCCTAATAGCCACCATGGCATATTTCTTCCAGAAAGAAAATATTCAGTAGAATTTCTTCCAGACTTTTTTGAAACATAAATTCCAATAAATAATGTGATTGCAAAAAATGAAAATATTAGTATTGTGTATAGTGTAGATAATTGAACCATGAAATGTTTTTTAACGCGGTTCAATGTACC
>CAJXHW010000455.1 GCA_913054565.1 uncultured Kordia sp.
TAGCCAATTCTGTAGCCGTTTTAGGATCTACAAACCCAGAATTATTTACACCGTCAGTTAGCAAAATAATGACCTTACTCTTTGCCTTACTTTCCTTTAATCTATTTACGGCAGAGCCTAAGCCCATTCCGATAGCCGTACCACCTTCTAGTTGCCCCCATTTTATATCATTAATGGTTCGTTTTACAATGCGCTTATCACTTGTAATAGGAGTTTGGGTAAAACTCTCACCTGCATAAATAACAATTCCAATTCTGTCACTTGGTCTTTTATCTACAAAACTTGTTGCTACTTTCTTTAAGGCTCCTAAACGATTTGGTTTCAAATCACGTGCCAACATACTTGCAGAAACGTCAATTGCCATTACAATATCAATTCCTTTATTTGTATTTACTTTTGTACTAACCGACGTAATTCTTGGCCTTGCCAATGCAACAATTAATAGTGAAATCGCTGCAATTCTCAATACATAAAGCAATGGTTTCAATTGCGCCAAAACAGATGGCTTTCCAAACGATTTTGCACTAGATAATGTTAAGGTTGCAACATTATTCCTTCGCATTAAAAAATAGTACATCGCTAAAACTGGCACTATTAAAAGCAGCCATAAAAACTCAGGATTTGTAAATTCTATGTTATTCCACAACCTCATCTTACAACTCTATAGAATTAATTACACGATTCGCTATTTCTTCACCATGAGTATCCTCATCTTTATAAGTGACCACAATAGTTCTTGATCCATTAACATCTCCAAAAACCACACCTCTTAGTTGGAAAAATCCTGGTTTATTTGTAACTGGATTCACTTGACTAAATTGAGCAATTAACTTTATACCTTCTTGGCCACTAATTAAAACTGGCTCTTGGTCCATCGAAATAAATTCTACGCCTTGTGCTTGCATTGCCGATAAGGCTCCTTGTACTCCAGTCTCTAAATTGTATTCTTGTACTTTGTCAGTGAAATCCATTGTCGTTACACTAATTTGAAATCCTCCAATAATACTAGTGTAATCAAATTGTGCAATTTGATTGATCATTTCTTGTGCTTGTGCAGGTACCTCTAACAAATTTGATTTTAAAATCTCTGGAGATTCTAAGGTAACGGTTGGAGAACCGTAAGTACTTAAACTCCAATCCCTATCCAATAACTCTTCTGTTTGATAGCCGATAATATTCTCCTGAGCATATTTATACCCTTTATACATTACAACACCTACAACAGTTAGTAAAATAAAAAGGAAACTAACAACTGAAACAATAATGATTTTCTTCTTGCTCCATTTTTTCTTTGGTACTTTTTGTACTTGAGGAACACCAATAATTTCATTTGTTCCGCTCTCTTTATCCTCAACTTCTTCTGGACGAAGGTTATTGATAATATTTTCTGTTTGAGATCTATGACCATCAACTTCTATAGCCATCGGTTTAAACTTGGCAAACTTTACCAAATCAGCCTCTTGTAATAATTTTTGCAGATTTCGAATTGTTTCTTTTGGTAAATCAAGTTTATCCATACTCTTAAAATCCAAAATCATCTCAATCAACTCATCGGTAGTGGACTCTAATGCAGGAATTTTCAATTCGCGCTCTATATAGGTTCTTATAATATCGGTTAACTCGATATAATAAAGTTTAATTTTATCTTGTTTTAATAACTCCTTCGCATCCAACTCACCCAAGCGCTGCATTGCTAATTGATATGGAGGAATTCGTTCTTCGAGTGGAATTTCTTCTTTCTTCTTTCTTAAAACGAAATACAGAACTATCGCTATGATTATGGCTAAAATTGCCAAGCCAATCCATACATACAAGGCGTAATCATCAAAAATAATTGGTTGATTTTTGGTCGATTTTATCGGGAATAGTTTTTGTTTTAAGGTGTCTACCTTTACCGTAGAAACGGCAATGAGCAATGAATCGGTTTTAAACTTTTTTGCATTGATTAATACCTGTTGCTGTGGAATTAGGTATGCACCGCTATCAAAACTTGTTAGAAGGTATTTTTTAATAAATTTTGTCTTAGTAGTATCTACCGGTAAATCTTCAACAACCTCTACTTTTTTAAGACTGTCCATTTCCAAT
>CAJXHW010000456.1 GCA_913054565.1 uncultured Kordia sp.
AACTTAGCTACAAGAACTAGTTCTGTATAGGCTTAGGCTCCAAACTAGCTTCTTCAATTTTAAATTCTGGAGTGTACCTTAATACATACATAGCTTTGTTTATATACCCACCATGCTCCGATTTATAATAATTAAATTTATTCTCTAGATAAGACGTTTCCCCTACTGATAATACTGAATTTTCTAAATTACCCGAAACTGCTTGTCTTAACAAGACATCCATTATTAAATCATAACCTCTTAAAGCATATATACTCGGGAGTTTTTGATATTTTTTCACATATCGTTCTACAAACAAGTCCTCATCAATAAATAACTTTTCTTTTGTTACTGCAGGAAAATGAAAATTTAATTTGGCTTTATACCTGTTAGCTATTGCCTTGTCCTCAAAAACTTTTTTACTAGTAGTAGTGAATAACGTGATGCTATGATCTTTTATTTTTGTATCTAATATACTGGTTACAGTAGCAGCCAAACTAACTTTTGAAGCTTCAACAACAACTACATTTTCTACATCCTTACTTAACAGACCATTAAAATCCTTTGGTATTATCAAATTATCTTTCCTTGGCGTTATAACTTTTGCCAAAGGAAACTTTAGCAACAACTCAGTTTTTATTTGTTCATTAGCCTTGTCAGTGATTAGTATCACATTTTTATCTTTTGCGTAAGATTCTAAAAAAGAAACTGTATTATTCTTCTGAGCACTAATAGGCATTGCAGTTTCATATAGGTTTTTATACGGCATAGATGCTTTTATAGGAAACGGTGCAACAACAGGAATGTTTTGAGCTTCTAATCCTTCAGCAACAAGACTAACATTTGATGATGCCAACGGCCCTATAACCACTTCGTTTTCTTCAAAAGAACTCTTTAAAAAAGTTGCAATACGCCTTTGGTTAGCTTTTACATCTCTACCATTATACTCTGTATCAAACACCTTTACTCTTGTAGAAATACCCAATTTACTTATTGAGTCGATGGCCATCATTGCCCCAGAATAAAAATCTAATGCTGTATTTACAGTCCTATCTCTTAATAATCGTTCCTTCAAATTTGATATAGAATCCGATTGAATAATATTATGTAATCTTAGCGGCAGTGCTAATGTTATGTTTTGTGTTTTATAATTAGAAATACTATCCAATAAATTAAACACTGCTACATCTTTCTTCACAAATTTACTCACAGGATATCTTAACAACATTCCTAACTTGATACCTTCAATCAATTGAGGGTTTAAAGCAATTAAAGAATCCTTAGATATTCTAAGTTTCTTAGTCAATCTATAAAACCCTTCTTTTGGTTTTACAGTATAAAACGCAAATGAATCTTTTTCTATTTCTGGTTTTTCAGAAACATCTTCTGAAATTTCACTCTTTGTAATTGTTAAGACTTGTCCTATTTTTAATCCATCTACTATTTGAGGATTTTGCTTTTCAAGCTCAAGAATTGTTATACCGTATTTTTTTGAAATACCATATTTCCCTTCTTTGGGCTGAACAACATGATTTATAGTTTTAGAAACAACTTTTGTTGTTGAAATCTCTACAACATCAACAGGCGTATTTAGTTCATGATTCCACATGTTTTTATTAAACACAGGAATTTTTATTCGATCGCCTTTTACAACTTCTGTAGCATATAAACTGGTATTGTATTTTTTTATATCGGCTTCTCTTACTCCATGAGCGATAGCAATATCAGTTAAAGTTTCTTTTTTCTTTACTCTATAATTCATCAACCCTATTAATGTTGCATCAAATGGGTATTGGTTGATTTTTAATAACACCAACACGTCACCTGTTTTGATTCCTTCCTCTGCATCAGGGTTTAATTGAAATAATTCATAAGGTGACACTTTGTATTTCTCTACAATAGCCTGAATTGTTTCACCGGGTACAACATTGTGTTCTTTAAACCCCTGAGCGTTTACAGTTATAAATACACCTAAAATAAAAAGTAAGCTTAATAGTATTTTCTTCATCTTTTAAATATGTTTCAAAAACTTAAATGCAGTCATCTTGCCAAAAATAAGTCATCCCACAATATATGATATTATTTATTGTGTTAAAAAACAAA
>CAJXHW010000457.1 GCA_913054565.1 uncultured Kordia sp.
AGTTATCCGTTTTCACTTTAAAATTGGTTATTTTTATGAAAAATTTAAACATGACACACCAATTTGATATCCTTAAAAAAACTCGAACAGCAATTCTAAGAATGATTGAACCATATACTATGGAACAACTAAACAAGGTGCCTGACGGGCATAAAAACAATATTGCTTGGAATGTTGCTCATTTAATGGTAACCCAACAATTGTTATGCTATAAAAACTCAGGGTTACCAATGTATGTTTCCGATAAATTGGTTGAAAAATTTAAGAAAGGAACAAAAACAGAAGAAGCTATTTCCCCTACTGAATTTGATGAAATTAAACGCTTGTTTGTAGAACTTCCGGAAAAATTAGAGGAGGATTACAACAACGGTATGTTCAAAAACTACAGTGCTTATACAACGAGTTTAAATGTTACTCTAACTGATATAGAAACTGCGATGGCTTTTAATAATTTTCATGAAGGCATACACCTAGGAGTTCTCTTTGGACTTAGAAAATTAATATAAATGGATGTATTTACTATCATAACTGTACTAATTGTACTAGCAGCACTTTTTGGTTATTTAAATGCTCGCTTTCTAAAATTGCCAAATACCATTGGTTTAATGTCCATCACAATTATGTGCACCTTTGTTGTACTAGGCATAAGTTACTTTGATGACACCTTATTAGAACAAGAAAAATTATTGATTTCTGAAATTGACTTTGAAACAGTTCTTTTAGATGTAATGCTGAGTTTCCTATTATTTGCTGGTGCCTTACACACAAGTTTTCAGCAGTTAAAAGTGCAACGAAAACCCATTTTAGCTTTTGCAACTTTAGGGACTATTACCTCCACGTTTTTGGTAGGAACATTAGTGTATTTTTTATTACCCCTTTTAAGTTTGGAAGTCGATTTTATTTATTGCTTGCTGTTTGGCGCCCTTATTTCACCTACAGATCCAATCGCCGTATTAGGTATATTAAAACAAGTAGGTGCACCAAAAAAACTAGAAACAAAAATTGTGGGTGAATCCTTATTTAATGATGGTGTTGGAGTTGTAGTTTTTATCACTATTTTTCAAATTGCAAAAGGAGGTGCCGAAATTTCTGCTTTACATATTGCAGAGTTGTTTTTAGTTGAAGTTGGCGGAGGCATTGCCCTAGGGCTTTTATTAGGATGGATTACCTATCGTTTAATGAAATCTATAGACGATTACGATACTGAGGTGATTATAACTATAGCCGCGGTAATGGGCGGAACTATTGTTGCTCAATCTCTTCATCTTTCCGCACCGTTAGCAATGGTAACAGCAGGTTTAATGGTAGGAAATGATACTGTTAGAAACACTGCTATGAGTAAAATTACGGAACAGTATGTAGATAAATTTTGGGAGTTAGTTGATGTATTACTAAATACCATTCTCTTTGTTTTAATAGGAATGGAAATCCTCGTTTTAACTTTTGACAAGGAATATATTTTAGCGGGTATTATCATCATTCCGTTATTACTTTTCTCTAGGTATTTATCACTTTTGTTGCCTATAAAGTTTTATTCAAAAAAACTGGATTTCGTTCCAAAAACAAATATAATCATGACTTGGGGCGGACTGCGAGGCGGTATTTCAATAGCCTTAGCTTTGAGTTTAACAAGTACTATGCATCGTGAGTTATTTTTAGTAATTACATATATCGTAGTTGTATTCTCAATTGTAGGCCAAGGATTATCACTTGGTAAATTAATTAAGAAAGTTATTAAATAGACTAGTAAAATTGAACTGATGAAATTCGAAACAAAAGCAATTCATGGAGGACAGCAAAACGACCCTAGTACAGGAGCAGTTTCAACACCGATTTATCAAACCTCAACCTTTGCGCAGACTTCACCTGGAGTACATAAAGGATATGAATATTCAAGATCTGGAAACCCAACAAGAAGTGCTCTAGAAAAATCGTTGGCAAGTTTAGAAAATGGTTCTCGTGGTTTTGCTTTTGCCTCTGGATTAGCTGCTGTAGATTGCGTACTTAAACTATTAAATCCAGGAGATGAAGTCATTACAACCAATGATATTTATGGTGG
>CAJXHW010000458.1 GCA_913054565.1 uncultured Kordia sp.
TTATAATCCTGTAGCAATTCAGCAGATAACACATGTTTATCTTTTAATTTTATATTGAAATTAAAACTATTTTTAAACGCAATACTATTTGCATTATTTAAACTTTCTAAGGTATTGTTTGTTGTTAAATAACTAGTTGTTATTCTGTTTTTGATTAAAGGTTTTGTACTTTTAAAAAAACTACTATACTTTACATCAGTATTTGCATTTGGCTGGTAGCTTAATGTGAGTTTTCCTAAACCGAAAAACAAATCTGTTTCATTGTTTTCCTCTCTATTTTCTGTAAATAACGGGGTTGCGTTAATGTAATAGTTTTGAGTGCTTGTTTTAAAAAAAGTATTGTTTTTGGATGCTATTATATACGTGGTTGCTTCTAGTTTTTCAGTAATAGTTTTTTTAAAATTAGCAGCGGAAAATTTATCCTTGTTATGATAAAATTCATCATTTTCAATAGATTTAACGATATCAGAGTTATATAACTCCAGATACTTTTCAGGATCACTAAGCATTCTACTCATACCTCCTTCAAAACTTAAATAATCCTTTGAGGTAAAGGATTTAACACCATTATTGTTTGCATCTGCAATAAAATTAACGGTGCTTTTAGGGCTATAGTAAAACAAACTCGTATGTGCTTTATAGTGCTTTTTCACCCCTACTCCTGCATTGACATCACCAAAAACAAATTGCTTTTTATCTTCTTTCAGCTTCACGTTCATGGCCATATCGTCATTTTCCTCCAACCCCTTTAGCATGGCTACTTCGTTATAATTATCAAGCACTTCAATTTTATCAATAGCGTCAGCAGGTAAATTAGTTAATGCCAATTTACTACTACCAGTAAAAAACGTTTTCCCTTCTACAAGTACTTTGGTTACTTTTTTACCATTAACAGTTACTGTACCATTTATATCTACATCAACGCCTGGTAGTTTTTTTAAAACATCTTGCAGTTTTCTTTCTTCGCCAGTTACAAAAGATTCTGCGGTATAGGTTATTGTATCCTTTTTAACAACTACTGGTATCGTATAATTTAACACAACTTCATCAAGGGTACTTGTGTTTTCTGAAAGTACAATGTTTTTTATTACATTAGTTATTGGTGTCAGCGTGATACTATCAGAATGATATCCTAAAAAACTAGTTGTAATTTTGTAGGTATTGTTTTTATATAAATTTAGCTCAAATTCGCCTTTATTATTGGTAACTGCAAAGGACAGCGCTTTTCCTTGAGCCTCAGGAACCGCCAATATGTTTGCATATACTAATGGCTGTTGCAAGCTATCAACAACCTTACCTGAATATTTTATTTCCTGTGCTTGTAAGCAACAAAAACATTGTGTTAAAAACAATATAGTTATAAGTAGGTATTTTAAGCCCATCTGCTTTTTTTCTAGTTACCTACACCAAAATCTGGCGTGCCACCCATAGCTATTTTATATAATTCGGCTTCCGTTATCTTTATTCCTTTATTTGGTATTTTAATTACCCTGTTTATTTTAATCTCTTCTATATGAGTAGCATATAATGTTGTATTTCTTTTTTCTACTCGTAAAATAGTTCCTGGTAAACCAAAATAACCTGCTGGCCCAAAATAGGAAGGCAATTCAGGGCAAAACCATACTGTAACAGGTATTTTATTTACTTTATCATTTTTGCGCACTAAATCTATACCTGTGGCTTTATAGCATGTATATTTTCCTATTTGCTTAGTTTCTTTGTGTATTTCCCACTTCTTAACATCAAGGGTTACCTGAAATTTTTCACCTGAAACCTCCTTAATGTTTACCGCTTTTTCCTTGTTCTTATTTAAATAAAAGCTTCCTGTTGTACCGCCAAAAATACTTGCCATACGGAAATAAGAATTATTATTTATAGCCTCTTCTACTTGAAAAACCGAGGTGTTGTTGTGTGTGTATAAACTGTACTTAATATTTTTAGCTTCCTCAACAACTGCGTTATTTATAGCTTTCATATTGGTATTGGCAGCAATCGTTTTTTCAGCAAAAACCGCCTTTATTTCTTTTCCATAAGTAGATCGGAAGAGCACACGTC
>CAJXHW010000459.1 GCA_913054565.1 uncultured Kordia sp.
TATTTGCTAAAAAACATGGAGGTACATTTGTATTACGTATTGAAGATACAGATCAAAATAGATTTGTACATGGAGCAGAACAATATATTAAAGATGCATTAGAATGGTGCGGATTTCCATATGATGAAGGCCCAGGTAAGAACGAAAAATTCGGACCATATAAGCAAAGTGAACGAAAGCATTTGTATAAAGAGTATTGTGATGCTTTAATAGCAAATGGTCATGCATACTATGCGTTTGATTCTACAGAAAGTTTAGATGCACAAAGAACGGCTTATGAAGCTGAAAAGAAAACCTTTATTTACAATTGGCATAACCGTATGGGTTTAGATAACTCATTGGTTTTATCAGAAGATGAAGTAAAGACTAGATTAGCATCTGGTGAAAAATATGTAGTTCGTTTTAAATCGCCTCAAAATGAAACCCTTAGTTTAGAAGATGAAATTAGAGGAGAAATAAAAATAAATACCAACGTTTTAGATGATAAAATATTATTTAAGAGTGACGGAATGCCAACGTACCACTTAGCAAATATTGTAGATGATCATTTAATGGAAATTACCCATGTAATTCGTGGAGAAGAATGGTTACCATCAATGGCATTACATGTATTATTATACAGATCATTAGGTTGGAACGCTCCAAAATTTGCACATTTACCATTAATATTAAAACCAACAGGTAAAGGAAAATTAAGCAAACGTGATGGTGATAAAGGTGGTTTTCCTGTTTTCCCTTTAGAATGGAAAACAGATGAGAGTATATCAAGAGGGTTTAAAGAAGATGGTTATTTACCAGAAGCAGTTGTTAATTTTTTAGCATTTTTAGGATGGAATCCTGGTACAGAACAAGAGTTATTTACGTTAGAGGAATTAACCCAAAGTTTTGATTTAAAACGTGTAAATAAAGCGGGAGCAAAGTTTGATCCTGAAAAAGCAAAATGGTTTAATCAACAGTATTTTGTAAAACAAGACGATGTTATTATTGCAAAGGAATTTATAAAATACAAACCAGAATTGGTATCAGATATTTATAATGAAGTATATATTACTAAAGTAGTATCTTTAGTAAAAGAACGTGCTGTATTTGTTAATGATTTATGGGAATTGAGTGATTTCTTTTTTGAAGCACCAAGTACTTACGATGCTAAAGCATTAAAGAAAGCTATAAAAGAAGATACACCAGAATTAATACAAGAATTAATAACAGTTATTGAAGGTATTGAAGATTTTTCTTCAGAGAATCTACAATCAGTTGTTAAAGGATGGATTACAGACAAAGAAATAGGTTTTGGAAAAGTAATGCAACCTTTACGCTTAAGCTTAGTAGGTGCAATGAAAGGTCCTGATGTATTTGATATTATGACATTATTAGGTAAGAAAGAAAGTATTAAAAGAATAGAAAATATCTTAAAATAACACTAACAGGTTAATAAAAAATAAAACGGCACTAATTACTATAATTAGTGCCGTTTTTATATTAGGTGTATATTTTTATTTAGAAAAGTATAAACGTGTAATAAATATACCTTTTCCATCTCCTTTTCCTGCATTACTTTCAACAGCAGATGTTACATAAGTAAGTTTCCAACCATTACTAACCATTTCATTAATTTTAGAAGAAATCAACGCATCATTTGAAGCAATGTTTTGAAAATTTATACCAACACCACTATAAAAATTTAATAATTTAGTTTCAGAGAATTTACCAATTTTTGCTTCAGATCTTTTAACACCTTTTTGTTTAGATTTTTTACCATCTGTTCTTTCTGTAGTAAATTCTGTATAATCTGCTGGTTCTTGATGTTCAATAATTCTTGATCTACCCACACCCATTGGTACAATTGATTCTACAATAGTAATAACTTTAAATTCTTGCGCTTGAATACTTGTAAAAGCTGTTATGACTATTACAGCTAAAAATAAGATTTTTTTCATGATTTGGTTCTTTATTAATTTAAGAATGGCTAAAAATAAAATTTTTTAGAAATATAACAATACTCCAAATTGATACATACTTACATGTCCTTTAAACTTTTTTGTTTGTCCTTCAA
>CAJXHW010000460.1 GCA_913054565.1 uncultured Kordia sp.
ACTTATCTGTTTGATTAAAAAATAGCATATACATTTTGATAGAAAATATAGAATACAATACGGAACGCAGTAAATTAATTATACCAGAGTATGGGCGCCATATGCAAAAAATGGTTGATCATGCTATTGCAATTGAAGATGATGCAGAACGTAACAAGGTAGCAAAAGCAATTATTGATGTTATGGGGAATATGAATCCTCATTTACGTGATGTTGCAGATTTTAAACATAAATTATGGGATCAGTTGTTTATTATATCTGATTTTAAATTAGATGTTGAGTCTCCTTTTGAAAAACCTTCAAGAGAAGAATTGGCAGCAAAACCTGAACGATTACCGTATCCGCAAAATTTTCCTAAATACCGTTTTTACGGAAATAATATCAAACGTATGATTGATGTAGCTCTAAGCTGGGAAGAAGGCGACTTGAAACAAGCTTTAATAGGAACTGTTGCAAATCACATGAAAAAATGTTTTTTAAATTGGAATAAAGATACTGTTGAAGATGCCGTAATATTTAATCATTTATATGAGTTATCTAATGGAGGTATTGATATCACAACAAATGATATGGAATTAACAGACTCAAAGGTATTATTAAAGTCTAAAGGACGTTCAAATACAAATAAGAGTCATTCAAATTCTAAAAATACAAACAACAGAAATAACAGAAATAGTAACACAAAAAACCGTAAAAGGTATTAAAATAAGTTTGCTTTAATGGGAACATTTCAAATAGAAGGAGGTCATAAGTTAAAAGGAGAAATCCAACCTCAAGGAGCTAAAAATGAAGCGTTACAAATTTTATGTGCAGTATTGCTTACTCCTGAAAAAGTAACAATCAATAATATTCCTGATATTATTGATATCAATAAACTAATCAGTTTGTTAGGGAATTTAGGTGTTAAAATCCAAAAATTAGCTCACGGATCTTATTCTTTTCAAGCAGACGATGTTAATTTAAAATATCTAGAGTCTCCAGATTTTAAAAAAGAAGGAAGTTCTTTACGTGGGTCTATTATGGTTGTAGGGCCATTATTAGCACGTTTTGGTAAAGGGTATATTCCAAAACCAGGAGGAGATAAAATTGGTCGACGTCGTTTAGATACGCATTTTGAAGGTTTTATTAAGTTAGGGGCAAACTTTCGTTATAATCGTGAAGAGTATTTTTATGGTGTAGAAGCTGATAAATTAGTTGGTACAGATATGTTACTTGATGAAGCATCAGTAACTGGAACTGCAAATATTCTGATGGCAGCAGTACTAGCTCAAGGTACAACAACAATTTATAATGCCGCTTGTGAACCGTATATTCAACAATTATGTAAAATGCTGAATAGTATGGGAGCAAACATTACCGGTGTAGGATCTAATTTATTAACTATTGAAGGTGTTGAGAGTTTAGGAGGTTGTACACATACCGTATTGCCAGATATGATTGAAATAGGGAGTTGGATTGGTTTAGCAGCAATGACTAAAAGTGAGCTGACTATTAAAAACGTAAGTTGGAAAAACTTAGGGAACATTCCGTCGGTGTTTAGAAAATTAGGAATCACTCTTGAAAAACGAGGTGATGATATTTATATTCCTGAACATAAAGATGGTTATGAAATTCAAAATTACATTGATGGCTCTATATTAACTGTTGCAGATGCGCCTTGGCCAGGATTTACACCAGATTTATTAAGCATTGTATTGGTAATGGCTACTCAAGCAAGAGGAAGTGTTTTAATACATCAAAAAATGTTTGAAAGTCGTTTGTTCTTTGTTGATAAGTTAATTGATATGGGGGCAAAGATTATATTATGCGACCCACATCGCGCATCAATTATTGGGCACGATTTTAAATCGCAATTAAAAGCAACTACCATGGTGTCACCAGATATTAGAGCTGGAGTATCATTATTAATTGCAGCATTATCTGCAAAAGGGACTAGTGTTATTCATAATATAGAACAAATAGATAGAGGCTATGAGCGCATAGACGAACGTTTGCGTGCTATTGGTGCTAAAATTGTTAGAACAGCTTAATATTAT
>CAJXHW010000461.1 GCA_913054565.1 uncultured Kordia sp.
TACTGTTTATTTATAATAACTATTCAATAATATTGTTTATTTTTTTAATAATAATTCTGCTACCAATTCTGATGAAGCTGGGTTTTGACCAGTAATTAAATTTCCATCTTGAATAGCATAAGATGCCCAATCTTCTTTTTTAGAGTAGATTCCTCCGTTTTCTATCAACATATCTTCTACTAAAAATGGTACAACATTAGTTAGTCCAACTGCTTCTTCTTCAGTATTTGTAAAACCTGTTACTTTTTTACCTCTTACTATAGGCGTGCCATCTGCATTTTTTACACTTTTTAGTGCAGCTGGGGCATGACATACAAAGGCAATGGGCTTTTCTTGACTATTGAATTTTTCAATTAATGCAATGGATGTTTGATCGTTTGCTAAATCCCATAGTGGACCATGTCCTCCTGGATAAAAGACAGCATCAAAATCGTCCGGATTCATATCTGCCAATACTTTTGTGTTTGCAATTCTTTCTTTTGCTTCAGCATCGTTATTAAAACGTTCTGTATCTTTAGTTGCAGCATCTGGCGAATCACTACTAGGATCTATTGGTGCAGCGCCTCCTTTGGGTGTTGCAATCGTAATAACTGCTCCTTTGTCTAATAAGGTGTAATACGGATTCGCAAATTCTTCAACCCAAAATCCTGTTTTTTCCCCTGTATCTCCTAATTTATCGTGAGATGTTAATACAAATAATATTTTCATTTCTTTTTGTTTTTGTAATTCAATTTTTTCTTCTGAAACTTTTTCAGAAGGTGTTTCCTTTTTTGTGTCTTTACAACTTGATGCTGTAACAACCGTTAGCAGTAATGCTATTATTTTTAATGGTTTCATAATTAACGTTAGTAAGCCATTTTTACAATTTTCTCTACGTTTTCTGGTGATAATGACTGATGTTCTCCAAGTCCTGTCCAACCACGATCTGTAAAACGCTTTTGAATTTCTTCTGCTGTACCTTCGTATTCGTTTGTGTAATCAGACAGTTTAGTGTCGATTCCTAAAGCTTTGAAAAATTCAGTTGTTTTTTCGATAGCTGCATAGGCTTTATCGTCAACACTTCCTTCTGTAATATTCCATACGCGTTCACCATATTGTACTAATTTTTCTTTTTTAGCTTCAAAATTATATGTGTAATGACTTTCTGTTATGATAGCTAATGTTCTTGCATGATCTATACCATATAAAGCCGTTAATTCGTGTCCCATTGCATGAATAGCCCAATCTGTAGGCACTCCTTTTTGAATTAATCCGTTTAATGCCATGGTACAACTCCACATAAAATTAGAAGCCGCTTTATAGTCAAAGTCATCTTTCAACACACTTGGTGCAATTTCAACTAAAGTCTGTAAGATGCTTTCAGCAAAACGATCTTGAAGTTTAGCATCTACCGAATAGGTCATATATTGCTCTAAAACATGTGTAAAAGCATCGGCTAAACCATTTTCCAATTGACGCTGCGGAATTGATTTTACGACTTCAGGATCTAGAATTGAAAATTGCGGAAACAAACCAGGTCCACCCATAGCTAGCTTTTCTTTGGTTTCTTTACGTGTAATTACAGCTCCAGAATTCATTTCAGAGCCTGTTGCTGGCAATGTTAGAACAGTTCCAAAAGGCATTCCTTTTTCGGTTCTAATGTTTTTAGTTAAAATATCCCAAGGCGTGTCTCCATCGTATATTGCCGCTGCAGATAAAAATTTAGTTCCATCAATTACAGAACCACCACCAACAGCTAATAAATAGGTGATATTTTTGGCTTTAATTACTTTTAAAGCCTCCATTAATGTTTCATATTCTGGATTTGCAGGAATACCTCCAAACTCAGTTATATCAACATTTGCTAATGCCGTTTTTACTTGGTCGTATATGCCATTCTTTTTAATACTACCTCCACCATAAAGTAATAATACTTTAGCATCTGTAGGAATTTCTTCTTTTAGTTTCTCTATTGTGTCCTTTCCAAAAATAATTTTGGTTGGGTTTTTAAATTCAAAATTGTTCATCTTCTTTTATTAATTTTTTA
>CAJXHW010000462.1 GCA_913054565.1 uncultured Kordia sp.
GTGCAGACGGAAAGACGTTATGCTTTGCATCGGATATGCCAGGAACACATGGGTTATCTGATTTGTATGTAGTAGATATCAATGAAGATGGTAGTTATGGAGTACCAAAGAATTTAGGAAAAGGAATCAATACCGAAGGAAGAGAAACGTTCCCGTTTATTAGTAAAAGCAATGAATTATACTTTGCTTCAGACGGACATATAGGTTTAGGTGGCTTGGATATATTTGTAATGAATCTGGAAGATCCTGAAAAGCTCATCTATAATGTTGGTGAACCGGTAAACAGTCCTATGGATGATTTTACTTTTATCATCAATAGCAGTACAAAAAAAGGATATTTTGCATCTAATAGAAATGGAGGAAAAGGAGATGATGATATTTATTCCTTTGTGGAGATAAAACCTTTACAATGGACTTGCGAACAAGAAATTGCAGGTTTTGTGAAAGATAAAAAAACAAACAAGCCATTAGCTGGTGCAGAAGTACTATTATTAGATAGTGATAACAAACAACTTGATAGAACGTATAGTGATGATCAAGGACGCTTTAGATTCTATAAAATCTTAGCATGTAATGAAGTATATTTTGTAAGAACTTCAAAGAAAGATTACAACACAGAAGAAGAATTACTACCAAAGCAGGAAGAGTCAGGATTAAGAGAAGTGACTTTATTATTGAAGAAAAAAGAGGTTTCATTTGAAGTAGGCGATGACTTGGCAAAGATTTTAGACATTCCCATTATTTACTTTAACCTTGATAAGTATGACATACGTCCTGATGCAGCATTAGAGTTGGCTAAGATAGTGGCAGTGATGCAGCAGTATCCAAATCTAAAGATCGATGTGAGATCACATACGGATAGTCGAGGGACAGATGCCTACAATATGATCTTGTCACAGAACAGAAATGCTTCAACGATTGCCTATATCATAGAACTGGGTATATCAGCAGATCGATTGACGGGTAGAGGTTATGGAGAGACACGTCACGTGAACAGATGTAGCAATGGAGTGAAATGTAGTGAAGAAGAACACCAACTCAACCGTAGAAGTGAATTCATAATAGTTGAGAACTAATCGTATTGTTAGATGTTATGAAAAACAGTGCAATTATGAAGTATGCCTATATTTAGTAAAAATAAAAGCGGACAAATTAACATTCTTGTGTTTTGTCCGCTTTTGTAATCACGAACCTTCAAATTACATGACCTTATAGAACTTGATTAGCAACAAAAATAGGGACAAAAAGTTAAGGGACTTATGCTGCTATTTTATGTTTATTCCACTAATAATACATACAGAAGCACATATAAAGATTCTAAGGAAAAGGTCCCTTTTATAATTAAAAAAAATACTATGAAAAACATCAAATTTATTATCGCTTTTTTTTTATTGATTTTCTTTAAAAGTAAGGCTCAAAACTTTAATGAAATAACAAATTTCCCTGACCCAGGAAAAACATTGACATGGGTGTTTACTACATCTTCTACTACTGCACACATAACAGCATTTGATACAAAGTCTATTTATAGAACTATTGATGGTGGTAGCTCTTGGGAAAGTGACGTAGTGAGTACTATTAATTTAGATTTTACCGATGTATATTTTACCGATATAAACAATGGTTGGGTAACAGCTTCTAGGAATGGAGCAGAAGGAAGGTTATTTAAAACAACAGATGGAGGAGCTACTTGGCAAGATGTATCTGGAAATGTACCGAATATAAATATTAACCCTTTAAGTAGTATTCGAATGAATGGAAATAATGGAATTATTGGTTGTGCTGCAGGAGAATTTTCATCAACTATGTTTCCTAATTATTATCAAACAACTGATGGAGGTAATACATGGGTAGCTAAAAATTTGCCTAACCCTGGTATTCATCTTATTGATACTTTTGAAGTTTTTAGAATAAGCAATAATCCGAGTTCTGGTTCATTTCAAATTATTGGGAGAGCAGGATCACAATATAATATCATATTTAATTCTATTAATAATGGAAATACCTTTTCTATAAGGTATGC
>CAJXHW010000463.1 GCA_913054565.1 uncultured Kordia sp.
GATACTACTATGACAGATATTTTAGGTCACGCCTTATTAGATTACTATAACAATAATTATTCTGAAGACATTATAACAGAATCTACCATTTCAGAAGCCGATGAAATGCCTTTACCCTACCTATTTCGAAGTTATAACGAAATGCCTAAGTTAGAACAAAAAGCTTTACAGCTAGCTAAAGGAAATGTTTTAGATGTGGGTTGTGGTGCAGGAAGTCATAGCTTGTATCTTCAAAATGTTAAAAAATTAAATATAAAAGCTATTGATATTTCTGAAGGTGCCGCAGAAGTTACTGAATTACGTGGCGTGAAAAATGTGACATGTAAAAACTTGTTTGAAGTTACAGAAAAGCATGACACAATTCTACTGTTGATGAATGGCATTGGGCTTTGTGGCAAGCTAGACCGCATCAATTTGTTTTTACAACACTTGAAAAGTCTTTTAAATACAAACGGACAAATATTACTAGACTCCTCCGACATTTCATACATGTTTGATAAAGATGACGAAGGTGGTTTTTGGGTAAATCCGGATGAATATTATGGTGAAGTAGAATTTACCATGAGTTATAAAGGCAATACCTCAGAAACGTTTGATTGGCTGTATCTTGACTTTAACACCTTACAAAACGCTTGTCATGCCAATGGTTTGGAATGTGAGTTAATTTTAGAAGGTGAGCACTTTGATTTTTTAGCGCGTATTGCAAGAGTTTAAATTTATTAAGGGCACTACTCAACAACTTTCCCTATAATCGGAAATTTAATCTCTTTTTCTGGAAAATTACCTTTTATTACAATATACTCATCAAAAACCCCAAGTTCTTTTGCTCTATAAATAAAATCTATCTCTACTGGTTTGTTATATTTAAATATTTGTGCCTCTTGGTCTATGATAATTTTCTCTATACTCATAACAAGTAACGGATTAACTGTATTATTTTTTATTGGTAAAGTTCCCCTGTAAATACTATCTACTTTTATAGTTTTCAGATTTATTTTTGACTCAATAAGTTTTATTTGCGTATTGACACTATATTCATACGTAGTTTCTTTAGTAGTAAACACCAATATTACTAATAGTAAGAAAACCCCAACACTAATTAAAATTTTATTTCTCACTATTTTCGATATTGAACTTCTAATTGAATAAGAGGGTTAGTATACAACATTTTTTTCTTTGAAAACGGTCTATTTGATGGAGTCTTACGGTTTTTTTCCCACCAGGGCTTATTCATAAAACTCATCCACGTTAAGCGCTCATCATCTAATGTCCAAACTAAATTTGGATAAGTCGTATGTATTTTATTTATTTTTTGTTTTGGTCTTGGGTTAACAGTTTCAATACCTACGCATAGCCCTTTTTCTGGAAATAAAATATGTTTATCACTTAAATCTAATATTATTTTCTGATTTATATTTCCTTTTGGATTTACCAATATTGGTTCAAATGACAATAATTTACCAGGACGCTTCAATTCATCATCATATTCATAAAACTTTACTCTATAATAAGTTGGATAACACCTAAAAGTACTTTGCTCATTTCTTTGCAAGAAAAATGATATCTCTGAAAGTTTTCCTTTTCTTTTTCTTTTATTATAAATGAATACACAACTTTCAAAACCAAATTGAACAGACATTCCATATTTAGTCCTTTTTTTATAAACGCCAATTTGTTTTTTTTGAGTGTATTTTGCTTTTTTAACATTTAGAACAACCTCATTAATTAATAGTTTATTTTCTGCTAGCTTAAAATTCACAGATGATTCTCCCTTCTTTATAACATCTTGTAAACCAACTTTTTGACTAGCATACCCCAAATAAGACACTAACAAACTATCTGTTTCACAACCTTTAACATCTAATATAAATTCACCACTCTCATTTGTTGTAGTTCCATTGTTTTTAGCTAACAGTGTTACATTTGCATATAGTAAAGGTTCTTGAGTTACAACATCAGTAACAATTCCAGTGATAGTTTGCGAAAAATTATTAAAGTAAAGAGGCAATGTAATTATTAATAA
>CAJXHW010000464.1 GCA_913054565.1 uncultured Kordia sp.
AATATTTCTGCGGGCGTTTGATTTGTAAATGTTCTTATTAAAATAGATACAATCCCTTTAGTTATTATTGCATCACTATCTGCTGTATAAATAACTTTATCTCCTTCTAAATCAGCATGCAACCATACTTTTGATTGACAGCCTTTAATCAAGTTTTCATCCTTTTTATACTGTGCATCAATTAAGGGCATTGATTTCCCTAATTCAATCATATATTCATAACGATCCATCCAATCATCAAACATCGAAAACTCATCTACAAGCTCTCGTTGTATTTCGTCTATAGTCATAGTAGTTTATTTTTCAGCTGACAAAGATAAAACTTTGTTGACTAAAACTTCTAAAGCTTTTGGAGGAAATCCGCCATCAAAAGTTTGAGATGAAAATTTCTCATTATTATTAAATACAGAAATAGATGTATGAGGTGCACCGTCATAATGTCTTTTTTTAGTTGGCGCCTCATAATTCTTAATCTCTTTTAAAGACATCTTAGAAATAATCTCTTTTAAATCATCTATCTCTTTTTGATCAACATCAATTCTTATTGGTTTACCATCTAGCTCTTTTATAACAGTTACGTATGTATTATACACCGTAGTTGTAAAATGATAGCCTCTTGTATGAGAACCATATACAACTATAGGTGTGTCTTGAAGTGTATCTGTTTTATGCTTTAAAGTGTCTGCTTTCATTTTATTTTCGGTAAAATTATCTGACTTTACAGCTTTTTTATTCGCACAACAAGATGTTAGTACAAATAAGCTGAATATAATTGTGGTTATTTTCATGTGTTTAATTTTTTATTAATAATTATACTAGTACAAAAAAGAAGCCAAACTACTACAATAGCATCATTTTAGCCTTTTTAAGTGCTGTTATTAAAGCATCTACATCGTCCTTAGTGTTATAAAACATGAACGATGCTCTAATTGTACCTGGAATGTTATAAAATGCCATGATAGGTTGAGTACAATGGTGACCTGTTCTTACAGCTACACCTAATTTATCTACAATTGTTCCCACATCATAAGGGTGGCACCCCTGAATATTAAAAGAAATAACAGATGTTTTTTCTTTAGCTGTCCCAACGATTGTTAGTCCTTCTATTTTTAATAATTCAACAGTAGCATAATCTAACAACCCCTTTTCTTGTTTTTGAATAAAATCAAAACCTATTTCGTTTAAATAATCTATAGCCTCTCCAAAAACAATTCCACCTGCAATATTTGGCGTTCCAGCTTCAAACTTATGGGGCAAACAAGCATAAGTAGTTTCTTCAAAAGTCACTTCCTTAATCATTTCTCCACCTCCCTGGTATGGTGGCATTATATTTAACCATTCTTCCTTTCCATACAACACACCAACACCTGTAGGCCCACACATTTTATGTGCAGAACAAACATAAAAATCACAATTTAAAGCTTGTACATCTGGTTTAACATGCGGTGTAGCTTGTGCGCCATCAATTAAAACCACCGCATCAAAAGCATGCGCTTTATCTATAATATCTTTTATAGGATTTATAGTTCCTAACGCATTAGAAATATGGTTTACAGCTACTAATTTTGTGTTTTCATTTAACAACTTCTCAAAATCAGACATTATTAACTCTCCTTCTTGATTCATAGGAATCACCTTCAACACAGCCCCGGTACGTGCACATAACATTTGCCAAGGCACAATATTAGAATGGTGTTCTAAATGCGATATAATTATCTCATCACCTTTATTTAAAAGCGTTGTAAAGCCGTTTGCTACTAAATTTATTCCGTCAGTTGTTCCTTTAGTAAACAAGATTTCAAAGTCGTGCTTAGCATTAAAATGTAGCTGCAGTTTTTTACGTGCAGCTTCATAGGCATCAGTTGCTTTTTGACTTAATGTATGTACACCTCTGTGAATATTTGCATTAATTTCTGTATAATACTTAGTAATAGCATCAATAACTACTTTTGGTTTTTGAGATGATGCGCCATTATCTAAATACACTAATGGTTTTCCGTTAACTTCTTGTTGGAG
>CAJXHW010000465.1 GCA_913054565.1 uncultured Kordia sp.
ACCGATTGTAAGATTTGAGAATAATCGATAAATACATATTAAAAAAGTACTTAGGTTCCTTCTTTTTTGTACTCATTATTCTGATTCCAGTAATTATTGCCGTTGATATTTCTGAAAAAATTGACAAGTTTTTACGTCATGCCGATTTAACCATTGGTTCTATAATCACTGATTATTACGTTAATTTTATCATTAACATCGGAAATATGATTTTGCCGTTGGCTTTGTTTATTTCAGTGTTATTTTTCACTTCAAAATTAGCAGGTAATACGGAGATAATTGCCATTAACAATGCCAAGATTTCATTTACGCGTTTTCTAAAACCCTATTTTATTGGTGCAACCATTGTGACTATTCTTGCGCTAGGCTTAAATCATTTTATCGTTCCAAATAGTAGTAAAATATTTACCGAGTTTTCGAACACCTATATTAAAAATAAGCGTGTAAACTTAAAGCAGGTAAATAATGTGAATTTACAATTAAGCGAAAACGAATATATTTTTATTCGTTCGTTTAGTATGGAAAGAAATAATGGTAGTGACTTTTCGTACGAACGCTATGATGGCAATATTTTAAAAGAAAGATTGTCTGCGGATAGAATTATTTATAAAGAAAAAGATAGTACCTATCGGTTAAATAATTTTTACAAAAGGAAATTACGTGATGATGGTGATATTTTGGGTTTTGGTAGAAGAATGGATACCATATTTAATTTTGAACCTTCGGATTTATTACATGTAGAATCTCTGGCCAAAGAAATGCAAACTCCTGTATTATTAGAGTATATTGCTAAATCGAAAAGTAGAGGACGAGGTAACTTAAATACCTATTTGGTAGAGTTGCACAAACGAACAAGTTTGCCTTTAGCCTCTTATATTTTAACCTTAATTGCTGTTACTTTAGGAGCAGTTAAAAGACGAGGTGGAATTGGAATTAATTTAACTATTGGAGTTTCTTTAATGTTTATTTACGTGTTTATGCTCAAAATTGTTGAGGTTCTTGGAGGCTCAGCAGATGCATCACCACTGTTCTTAGTTTGGTTTCCAAATATGATATTTGGAGCACTTGCAATCTATTTATATATAAATGCAAGAAAGTAGGCTTAAGAATTACTTACACCTTCATTTCATTATTTTTATTTGGGGCTTTACTGCCATATTGGGGGCCTTAATAACTATTGATGCAATACCATTGGTATGGTATAGAATGTTATTAGCAAGTATTTTTTTAATTGTGTTTATTGTTCTTACCAAAAAGAATTTAAAAATTGATAAGCACACATTGGCAAAATTTGTATTGGGAGGCGTTATTATTGCCTTGCATTGGATCACTTTTTTTCTAGCCATTAAATCTTCAAATGTTTCCATTGCTTTAATTACCATGAGTACTGGTGCATTTTTTACTTCATTAATAGAGCCATTATTTTTTAAGAGAAGAATTAGCAAATTAGAATTGTTTTTAGGCTTGGTAGTGGTAGTGGGGTTGTATATAATTTTTCAAGTGAAGGGAGATTATTTAATTGGAATTATTTATGGATTAATTTCTTCGTTTTTATCCGCTTTATTTTCAGTTGCGAATGGATTGTATGTTAAAAAGAATGAGCCTATAATTATTTCATTTTATCAATTACTCTTCGGCACTTTATTTATAACGATACTTTTATTTTTTACAAATCAATTTACAGTTGACTTTTTTGAGGTTTCTAAGAGTGATTGGGTATATCTGATTGTTTTAGGCAGTATATGCACGGCTTATGCCTTTTCATCGTCGGTTAAAGTGATGAAAGTTCTGAGTCCATACACGGTTATGCTCAGTATTAATTTAGAGCCTGTTTATGGAATTATTTTAGCATTAATCATATTTGGTGAAAGTGAAAAAATGGAGCCAAAATTTTATATTGGCGCCGTAATTATCCTATTTTCAGTTATATTAAATGGGCTTGTAAAGAATAGGAAACAACTATTTAAACGCTTTCAAAAAAAATAGAATAAATAAGTATAGTAGCATTAAGTT
>CAJXHW010000466.1 GCA_913054565.1 uncultured Kordia sp.
GCTTTCAACTATATAATGTTGTTTATTTAAGAGGAAAAAACGAAATACTAAAAAATCAAACCTTGTCAAGATATTAGAAAATACAACTATTTAAGATCATATCATCTAAAGGTTTTTTTGTATTTATTGTGAAATAAAACCATTTAATTTACTTATAATCAAAGAAAAATCTGAAAGGTGATTAAAAATGGTTAAATAGAACTATGGAATTATGCCAAAAAACTTATTAATAATAATGTTGAAAAAGGCAGACTAGAAAAAATAATTTCTTGACTATAGACTATCTCATAAGAGCTTGACAAAAAGTAATCAGTGTTATTTTATGGTATAAAATTCAATTACATTAAGTATCTTTCTTCTACAATTCAATTCATTTTTTCAGTATAAACTGTTAGCTTATGATAACGATAAAATTTCCAACAGCACAAACCATTTTAATTCTTATTGCCACACTAGTAGCCTTACTAACATGGCTTGTTCCCTCTGGTAAATACGACAGTCTGTCCTATAACGCTAATAACAACACATTTACTGTAAGCAGTACCACTAAAAACACTGTACTGCCTGCAACACAAGAAACATTAGATAAACTTTCTGTAAAAATTCCTGTTGAAAAATTTACAGGCGGTAGCATTTACAAACCCATTGGCATACCTAACACATACAAAAAAGTAACTGCTGCTCCTCAGGGCTTTGTTGCTCTTGCAAAATCTCCCATAAAAGGTATTATTGCGGCTGCCGACATTATTTTTTTAGTACTCATTATTGGTGGATTAATTGGCATTATGAATGTAACAGGTGCTTTTGATGCAGGCATTGCTTGGTTAGCCTACGTGCTAAAAGGCAAAGAGTTTTTACTAATTATTTTAGTTACAACCCTTATAGGTGCTGGTGGTACAAGCTTTGGTTTAGCCGAGGAAACCATTGCTTTTTACCCTATTTTAATCCCTGTGTTTTTAGCTGCTAGATATGATGCTATGGTGGGTTTTGCATGTATTTTTTTAGGTTCCAGTATTGGAACCATGTGTTCCACCACCAATCCCTTTGCTACCATTATAGCTTCAGATGCTGCTGGTATTAATTGGACGGAAGGTTTAGAAAACCGTGTATTCATGTTAATTGTTTGTCTGACTATAACCATCTTATACATATTACGATATGCGAAAAGAGTGAAAACCAAGCCCGAAACCTCAATTATTTATGACCAAAAAGAAGATTTAGAACATTTTTTTAGTGTAAAAAGCGCTACTAAAACAATACCACTAACCAATAGGCTAAGACTTATTTTAGCCATTTTTTCATTATGTTTTATTGTTATGATTTCAGGGGTTTCAATGTTTGATTGGTGGTTTGTTGAAATGACTTCTACCTTTTTAATTGGCGCAATCCTTATTGGGTTTATTGCTAAAATAAAAGAAAGTGCTTTTATTAATACTTTTGTTAAAGGTGCTGGAGAGTTATTAGGTGTTGCTTTTATTATTGGTATAGCTCGTGGAGTAACTATTTTAATGGAAGATGGATTAATTAGTGATACCATTTTGTTTCACGCCAGCACAATTACCGAAGTAATGAATAAAGGCCTTTTTGCTAATGTAATGCTGTATGTTTTTGGAGGCTTATCTTTTTTTATGCCTTCATCCTCAGGTATGGCAGTACTTACCATGCCTATTATGTCGCCATTAGCCGATACTGTTGGTGTTGGCCGCGAAGTTATTATAGATGCTTATCAATACGGCCTAGGGCTAATTGCTATTATAAACCCTACGGGTTTAATTTTGGCAGCCTTGGCTGTAGTGAAAATTGGGTTTAATAAATGGCTTAAGTTTATTATGCCATTGTTACTTATTTTACTGCTTACCACCATGCTATTATTAACCATTTCGGTATATTACTAGCAGTATAATTCTTATCTAAAAAACTACTCTTTTTATTTTAAGTGCTCACTATAATTTGTAGCTTAACTGAAACATTATTGTTCTAGGAAAAACCATAGTTAACTGCTCTGTTATC